>DAMAVY010000032.1:0-8485 GCA_032077725.1 Clostridium sp.
CGGTGACTATGCCACTTTTGGTAAAGTAACAGAAGGTTTAGAAGTAGTGGAAAAGATTGCTGCTGTAGAAGTTAATGGTAAAGATAAACCAAAGGAAGATGTAGTAATGAAGTCAATTACCGTTGATACCTTTGGCGTAGAGTATAAAGAACCTGTTAAATATACAAAATAGATATAGAATCCGCTAGCTTAGCTGGCGGATTTTTGTATTTTCGAAGCCCTATATTTTTTAGAACATAGACGCTTCCTCATTTATTGTCTCTTTATGCTGATTTATACTCTAGCACATAATTGTTGAAGTTTATTTAAAATCCCAAGTTAATTATATTTTTTTATTCATTACAATTGCTTCCTCTTTTCGTCACTGAAATTATACTTTGTAAACCTTAATTTTCATCGCATTTTTAAATCAATTTTTCATTCATATCACCATTCAATATAATGTTAGTTATATTGAATGGTGATATGAATGAATACAAGTTTACATTATGTATACATAATGTAAACTTGTATAAATCTATTGTATACGCATGTTTTATGTTGTATACTTAAGATGTAAACAAAATGATGCAACTATTGGAATAAAATTAGGAAAATTAGATAAGGAAGTGTAATAAATGGATTCAATATTAAGTGTAAGAATAAGTGAAGATATAAAGGAAAAGTTTCAAAAATTAGCTGAGGAAGAGGGGATAAACAACAAAGAGTTTATGGACCTTATAATAAAGAACTATGAAGTTAATAAAGCAGTTACCAATGTAGATTTTATCAGAAATGATGTAGAAGAGCTTCAGAACATAGTAAAAAGAATTTTTGATATATACATAAATATGATAGAAAAGAATAAGACAAAGACTTTAGAGATTAAAAATAGTTTTAGCAGTACACTTGAGGATGAGCAAATAGAAAACGAAAAGCTGAAGGAAGGTATAAATAGCCTAGGGGAGGATTTGAATAATTTAAAGCTAGAGAATAAGAGATTAAATGAGTCTCTTTCAGAATATAAGAATTTATTAAATAAAGAAAAAGAAGATTGTAAGGGAATAAAAGAACTTAATATTATGTTAAAAGATAAGATTGATGCTTTGAATAATTATAAAGATAGTGCAGATGAATTACAACAGAAAAATATTGAATTAAATGAAAATTTGAGTTTAGCAAAGAGAGAAAAAGAAGGATATTTAAATGAGCTTAATAATGCATCAAAGATTAATGAATCACTTGAAAATCAAATTAATGAATTAAAAATAACTCATGAGGAAAAATTAAAAGATATGACGAATAATTTTCAAAGAGAAATTACTATAAAGGACAATGAAATGCAGTTATATTCGCAAAAGATCCTTATCCAAAAAGAGCAGGAGTATAGAGATGAAATTTGGAATTTAAGATCTAACTATGATGAAAAAATATCTAAACTTATTTCAGATAAGGAAAATTTATTATTAAAAATAGCAGCTTCAAGTTTAAAAGATGAAAGCAAATAGCTTAATGTTTAGCTTGTAGTATTAGTAAGTTTAATTAATTTAATCAAAAGACACTAAATTTAAAATAACGCCACTGATTAATCCACATAAATTGATGCCAGGAATTATGCAGGTTAATAATAGAAAAATAAGCACCTCTGATTATATGATATAATCAGAGGTGCTTATTTATTATGTCTGAATTTAAAAGAAATTACAAATCAAATTATGCTTTAAGTTTAGCAATAGTTTCTAAACATTCTTCACAAATGTTTTTGCCTTTATAGTTTGTAACGTCTCTAGCATTCCCACAGAATAAACATGCTGGCTCATATTTTTTTAATATGATTTGATCTCTATCCACATATATTTCTAGAGCGTCCTTTATTTCTATGTCCAATGTTCTTCTTAGTTCTATAGGAATTACGATTCTACCTAATTCGTCTACTTTTCTTACTATACCTGTTGATTTCATAATTACTTCCTCCTAGTGTTTGTAAATATTTTTCTTAAGTTTATAACGATTAATTTATATAATCATTAAAATTGTATACATTATTAAAATATCCAATTTGAATTAAATTATACATTAATAGTTAACTTATACTTATTATAACCTATTTATAAAAAAAATAATAGTCATTCTTTAATATTTTATAAAATTTTTAAATAAAAAGTATAATTTTCGATTAAATATGATAAAATTACCTAAAATTAGTGAATTGCACATCAATACCGTAGTCTTTTGATTTTAAGAGTTGCATAATTTGTTGCAAATCATCTTTATCTTTTCCTGATATTCTTAACTGAGTATCCATTATTTGGGGTTGAACTTTTATTTTACTAGATTTAACATCAGAAACCATTGCTTTAGCTTTATCCATAGCAATACCTTTAATTAATTTACAATTAACTTTAGCTGTTCCCAGTGATCCTGAATCAATTTTACCTATTTCTAGAGCTTTAGATGATATCCCTCTTTTAATAAATTTAGAAGTAAGTATATCAATTACATCATTTAATTTAAATTCATTATCAGATATAATTTTTACTTCATCTTTAACAAGTGTTATCTCAGTTTTTGACCCTTTAAAGTCATATCTTTGCTTAATTTCTTTTAATGCTTGATTAATAGCATTATCTACCTCTTGCATATCAATTTCTGATACAACGTCAAATGAATAAGAACTTGCCATATAAAAAACCTCCTTAAAATAAAGTATATGTAAAAAACACATAAATATATAATAATTTATATGATATGAATTGTCTACACACAAATTGTAAAATATATAGACATATTTCTATTTTCGTTGAATTTTTCACTTTGATTTGTTACAATAGATGGATGACTAAAAAATATGGAGGTAGTGAAAAACATGAAACAATGCATTTTTAATGAGAAAAAAACATGTACAAATTGCGGTGAATGTAATGTATGTGAGCATAATAGAGATAAGATTTGTGATAACTGTGGTAAATGCTTAGAAATAGAAGGCTATGATGTTAAAGCAATCAAAATTGATGAAGTCTTTGAAAATGAAAAAGAAGATAAACTAGAAGTGGATCTTGAAAACTTTTCTGACTTTGATACAGAAGAATTTGAAGATGATTTAAGTGAGTCTGAAGAAAATGAAGAAAGCCAAGAAGAACTTCCTTATATTGATGCTCTTGATGATGAAAATAACTGGGAGTTTATATCAGATATAGATGGCATGGATGAGCTTATGGAAGAAACAGATAAAAATGATATTTTATTTGAACAATCTCCTGGATTATTTGTAATAAATAAAAAAAATTAGATTTACTTAATCATGGAATATGATATAATAATAGTAATATTTTAACTATGGAGGGCCAAAAGAATGAGCATTACTATTCTTAATTAATTTTATATGCATAATAAACAAATATTTTTATATTTTGGTATATTGAAAGTTTTTTTGTTGTGCAATTAGTTAGGCAATGGTATTTTATTCTTTTAATTCTATTCATATAACAATTGAAATGTTACTTTGTAGTTAAAGGTATTGCTATTATTGTGCAGTATTTTTATAATTTTATTGAATTTGATGTTATATGAGATAATTATAGAGTTTTAAGTGAAGTTTTAATTGCTAATGGTGATTAAAACTTTTTTTGCTTGTTTATATTTATTAAAAGGGAGTTGTTATAATGGATAGGGTAGTGGTAAAAAACCTTTCTAAATCCTTTCAGGAACGTACAATATTTAAAAATATAAGCTTTGAGATAAGTAATAATTCTAAAATAGGTCTTGTTGGGGAAAATGGTGTAGGCAAAAGCACCTTAAAAGAAATAATTACTAGAAATATTCCCTATGATGAAGGAAGTATTAATTATGTTCCTTCAAATATTATTATTGGAGTAATAGATGAAAACTTATATAGTAATGATAATTTTTTAAGTGGTGGCGAGGCTACAAAAAATGAAATTCTTAAAATACTTCACAGTAATTATGATTTATTCATATTAGATGAGCCTACAAATCATTTAGATTTAAATGGTGTTCAGTGGCTAGAGAGACTTATTAAGTCTATAAATAAACCTATGATTATAATAAGCCATGATAGATTTTTTCTAGATAAGGTTACAAGTAAGACCTTTGTTTTAAATAAGGATGGTCTAGAAACTTATGAGGGTAATTACTCTTCTTATGAAAAGCAATTATCTATAAAAAAGATTACTAATGAAAATTCATATCATAAACAGCAGCAAGAAATCAAAGCTTTAGAGGAAAATATTCGCCAAAGAAAACAGTGGTTTAATAAAGCACATAAAATGGCTGGTACTAATGATTATTTACGATCTTTAAGTAAAAAACATGTTTCAATAATGAGATCAAAGGAAAAAAGGTTAAGTAAAATAAGGGAGAATGAAGTTGAAAGAATAAAGGATGACTCTACAATTAATCTTATTCTTCATAATGATAATACCTTTAAAACAGCTATAAGGTGTGAAAATCTTAGTAAATCTTTCGATAAAAAAATGTTATTTAAGGATGTAAACTTTACTATAAATGGTGGAGATAAAGTTGGTATTATTGGTAATAATGGTAGTGGAAAGACCACATTGCTAAATATACTTTTAGGTGAGGATAAAGATTTTCTTGGTGAGGCTTATATAAACAAAAATATGAAGATTAGCAGCTTATCACAATATCTAGAAGTGATTAAAGAGGATGAAACTATATTAGATTATTTATTATCTACCAATGAATCTGAAAATTTAATTCGTCTATATTTAGGAAGTGTATTTATAAGAGGGGATAGAGTAAATGCACTAATTAAAAACTTAAGTATGGGTGAAAAGTGTAGAGTAATATTCACTAAAATAATTCTTGAAAACCCAAATTTAATAATTCTCGATGAGCCAACTAACTATATGGATATCTTATCTAAAGAAAGAGTTGGCCTGCTTTTAAAAAAATTTACTGGAACTGTTTTAATCGTTTCTCATGATAGATATTTAATTTCTACAGTATGTAATAGAATTTTAAAAATAGAAAATAACAAAATACTTAATTTCATAGGTACTCAGGATGAAATCATTGAACTATTCTCTAGTGATAGTAAGGGTAAAAGTATCAATTCAGAAAATGCCAAGGATGAAATATTAAAGCTACAGTGTAGAATATCAGAATTAAGTGGAATGCTTGACATGAATTTAAAAGCAGATGAAAAGCTAAAATATGAAAAAGAGTTTATAGAGTTATCCAGAAGAGTTAATGAATTGAAAAAATAAAACCCTGAATAAGAATTGTTAAGTTCGCACAAAATGAATAATTTTCTTATAAGGCTCATTATTTAAAAAAATAATTTATTTAGTACTGTATAATCCGTCACTGGATTATACAGTATCTTTATTTTAAACGTTATTACTCCTCGTCTCCAAGGGGATTTTTTTTAACAGCATCTCTAAGGGTTTCATCATCTACATGAACATAAATTTGAGTAGTACTCACGTTTTCATGGCCTAGTATCTCCTGAAGGGTTTTAACATCTACGCCACCATATTTATGGAGAAGGGTTGCAGAGGTATGCCTTAATTTATGGGGGGTATATTTATCAGTGTCGAGGCCAGCAGAACCAATATACTTCTTTATTATTCTTTCCACAGTTCTCTTGTTAATTCTTCCATATTTTCCACTTATAAATAGAGCATCTTTATCCTCACTATGAACCTTATCTGCAATTTCATTTCTTACTATAAGATACTTATTTATAGATTTAATAGAGGCTTTATTTAGATATATTGTACGCTCTTTATTGCCTTTACCAATGACAGTAAGGGTATCACCCTTAATATTGGCCATATTTATGCTGCAGAGCTCAGAAAGACGCATACCACAATTAAGGAATAGGGTAATTATACATAAATCCCTAGGAGAATTTTTATCTCTGTTATTAGCAACAGCGAGTAGGTCTCTACTTTCATCTAAGGTTAAATAAATAGGGGAGCGCTTTCCGATTTTTGGACTCTCCAAATCTAAAGTAGGGTCTATAGTAATAATTTTTGCTTTTGAACATAAATAATGAAAAAATGACTTTAAAGAAGCAACTTTTCTTGCTTTCGCATAGGTACCATTTTCTCTCATATTTTCTAAATAGGATAGATAGGCATAAAAATCCACTAACTGTAAATCATTAAAATGGATAGAGGAAATATCGCTTATAACAATATTTTCAAAGGTAAGATCCTGGGATAAAGTAACTTCTTTGGTATAGACCTTAAGAAACTTGAAAAATATACTTAAATCATAAGAGTAAGCCATGATTGTATTGCTTGAAACATCTCTAACAGAGGAGAGATAATTTAAATAATCTTTTAGAATTTTAGGAAGTGAATCGTCATACATGAAATTAGTTTTATTATTCATAAATTTGGTTCCCCTTTAATTTTTATGTATTAATGTCGCGAAACTTACATTTCACGACATTATATATTCGATAAAGAGAGGTGAAAATCCTTTAATTGTATAAAAAATTTTAATTATCGTTTTAATATTTATAATTTAAATTTTTAAATTATAAAGAACTCTCACCTTTTGTCACATATTATTCAATGCCAGCCTATTTGTTATTCGTTCCACCTCTTCTAGTTGATGAAAAGAAAATAGATATATCTTCCTTTTTCACTAAATCAAACTAAGCATTACGTAATTCAATTGCTGAATCGACACCTTCTAATAAACTATTTCCTTCTTGTTGAACACCCATGCACTAAATACAATCATAATGATAATAGAACCTACTTGTATTAATGTAAGGGATAATAAAGTATATGAGGATGCCCCACTAATAATATCTCTTACGTTCAAGGCAAGCATTGGATTTGGAACCATTGGAATAAAGCTAAGTAAACCATATAATCCTGCAAATATACCTACTGCAATTGAAAGTGCAATAAATTTTCTATTAGTAAGTGATGAAGCAAATATCGTAACAATATTCACAAACAGTGCAAATAAAACCATTTCTAGTATGAAAACAAGGGTTGCTTCTGTAAAACTGATAAGTTTTATCATGGGATACATCTCTTTACTTAAAGTATCCCAAACTACTGGAATAGGTCCTAGATAGCCAACTCCATTTGGCTTAGAAGCTGCATTAATTAGATCCATTCCATTAATTCGTAATGATGTCCATTGATTTGTTGTTGTTAAGATAGGCATCTTAAAGGAGTGAAATTCACTTAAAACTCCAGAAAATAAGGTAATAATAACTATGGGAATGACAATAACTAGTAACTCAATACCTATGTTTGCAAATAATACTTTCCTAAAATAAGAAAATCTATTAATTGGTTGAGACAATACATTTCTTGTTATTTTTAATCGGTGTTCTTCACTGATGGAATCAAAGCTTAAAAGTAATATAGTAATTAGAATAAATAAAGGAATTATCTTATCCATGATCTTATATAAAAACACAGCTTCATTAGCATCCTCCTCGCCTACATATAGGATATTGTTTTTATAACATTTATAAATGTATTTCAGATCAAATGTTTCAAATTTTAGTTCTTCTTCGTTTATATTTTCGTTGAACTTATATTGATTACCGTTATTATCTGGATAAGTAATATCAGGGGCTATATCATTCCACACCTCTTTCGTAAAGTCCTCAAATATTACCCTACTCTCTATACTAGAAAAAAGATTCATATTTATTATTCGAGCAATCATCTCATGTTTATAAGCCTGAATAAGATCTCCTTGGTTTCGCTTCTTGATTGCTTCTTCAGAATTATTAAGCATCTGACTCAAGGCTATTGTTTCTGGTTCTTCAAACATTTTTATCATTTCCTGTATCAAGGACTTATTATGTTGAACAATAAAAGTTGAAAACTGTAAGTCTGTGATGTTTCTATTATTAAAATCCGCAATTCTTAAATCGCTAATAATACTAGTACTTATTAGGATAAAAGCCATTATAAGTATTGGTAAACATTTTTTTTTAATAATACGCTTTGCTTCATATCTCTCTAACACTTTATCCCTCCTCGTATTATAAAAGAATATTGATAGTTAATCCTAGTAGAGAAATCTTAAATATATTTTCCATTACATCCAAATTGATAGAATTTTTTGCCGCATTTTATTCATTCATGTATATATTTTTATATCTTTCTTCAAGTGATATTTCCTTTTGATAAAAATCTGTGATTGCTATACCTGACTGGCTTAAGTCTACTATAAATGGTTGTATTCCAACCTTTTCTAGAGTTACTTCAATTCTTCTATCATCTATATCTTTGTAATTCATAGCTTTCAATGACAGATAATTTTTTAATTTTTTCAATTCTTCAGTTTCTAAGATATATGTGGATGTTTCCAAATCACTTTCATTGAATTCAATAATACTACCTTTATTGATACAAAGTAGCCTATTTGCTATTCGTTCTACTTCTTCTAGTTGATGAGATGAAAATAAAATGGATATATCTTCCTTTTCAACTAAATCAAGTAAAGCATTACGTAATTCAATTACTGAAGTTGG
>DAMAVY010000032.1:8495-13949 GCA_032077725.1 Clostridium sp.
ATCCAGACCATTGGTAGGCTCATCCAATATAAGCAGCTTTGGTTTACTTAATAGAGCAATCCCTAGAGCTAGTCTTTGTTTCATACCCATAGAATAATTTCCAACTTTTCTTTTTAGATTATTTTCTAATTTAGTGAATTCCATAATTTCTTTTACCCTACTTTTATCTACATTCCTAAGTTCTGCAAATAATTTAATATTATTCTCTCCAGACATATCTACAAAAAGACCTGGTGTTTCAACAACTCCTGCCATAGAAGATAAAGCTTTAATACGATCCTTTTTTATATCATGACCGCTTATTGTAATATCCCCGCTATCAGGGAAAATCAAAGATAAAATACATTTCATTACTGTTGATTTTCCAGCTCCGTTTGGCCCAATAAAACCTACAATCTCCTTAGGAAATATATCAAAATTGATATCATTGAGAACTTTTGTCTTTCCAAAGCTTTTATATAGATTTTTAACTTCCAATACTTTTTCCATTTCAACCTCCTACTCAACCTTATTTATGGTTACTTTATTTAATGAGATAATTTTTTTTGGCTCACCGTAAGGATTTAATTCAACTGACCTCATTTTTTCTATGGTATCCATACCTTTTATAACTTGTCCAAATACAGTAATTTCCCCATGGTTTCTTATATTACCGCCAAGCTTTAAAAATGAATTTTTTAATTCTTCAGGAATATCCATGTCTTTTAATTCCTGCTTTTCTTCCTCTGTTAAGAATTTTTTATCGATGATAGTAAAAAGTCCCGAGTTCATTCCCTCTTCTCCTGATACATTTATACGTCTTGGTATAACTAAACTACCGTAAAGCATTCCGAAGTTTGGATCAATTTCTACATCGAAATTCTTATTACTTGCAGGCTTCACTTCATAATCTGGATTTCCTAATTTTCCGATACCTATGGAGACACTTGTATACGAAGAAAAGTTCAACCCTTCAAAACATTTTTCATTAGCTAATTGAATAAAATTTTCAACAGCTTTAGGACACTCTTTCTCAAAAAGTAAGATTTCAATTTGTCCCATAGTAGTATCGATGGTAGCTATACTATCACCTTTAGTCGGTTTTCTAATTTGTTTTGTTTCTAGCCCTTGATAATCAACAGGTATGGGAGTATTTATCTTATTTTCATTCTTTGATTCATTCTTCTTAGAGCCACAACCTCCAATCAAGATAATAACTAGCAGCATCAATATAAAGCTAAAAATCCTCTTTTTCATTTAAGTAACCCTCCTGATAAATCTCTTTTTTCAAATACCTTACCAGTTATAAATGTAATTAATCCCATAACCACAATTTGAATGAGTATGCCATAAGTTAGTGTTGTTTTATGCCCAGAAAAGAACATATTTTGCACCTCCATATATGACCATGGATTAAAAAATCTTAAAATTTCACTAAAACTGATAAGCATAGTGCTCATATAGGTAACAGCCATGATAGCTAGGATTACTCCAAAACTAGCAGTGCTATCTTGAATCAAGACAGATGTTGAAATTCCCATTATAGTTTGAAAAATAATTAGCACTAGTATTGAAATTCCTTGGATACATAGGGTTTTCAAAAGAGAAATATAAATCTCTTGATTTGATGTAATAAACAAACTAAAGTTGCCAATACTTTTATTCACTCTAATTGGGTAGCTTAAATCACCAAAACCATAGATTATTGCAACTGTTATAGAGACAAATAATAAAGGTAACAATACAAAACTTATATTTAACAAGGTTTTTGAAATGCATTTTGACCTAATTATACTTCTCCTATGATAAGGAGTAGTATATATTGTCTTATAGCTTCCTTCTTCTAATTCACCTCCATAAGATTCTATGGATAACAATAATATTACTGCTAATAGAATAAACACATTGGTTTGACCAAAGAAATTCCTTATATAATTAGTCATATTCAACGTATATGGACTTATCTGGAATGCATTTCCTTTATCCAGTATTTCTTGATAATCTTCAATTTGTTTCTCAAGCTCTTCCTTTTCAAATCCACGTTCTTCTAACCATGAATGGTCAACTACATCATTTTCAAATCCATTAAGAATAACTTGATCAATAATCTGGGAACTATTTAAAATATATTCTAGGTCTCTATCTTCAAGAATTTGTCCATTTATTAATTTAGCATAACCGTCATCTCTAATAAGATAATTTATATAAAGGCGATTATAGAATTCTGCTTTCTTATTCAATTCTTCCCATTCTTTTATATGAACAGGGTCCGATTTATTATCTTTATATAGTTCTTCAAATACTTTCAATTCTATCCTTAAACCATTGGTTTCTCCGGAATATTCATTAATAGCATTTTGATTAAAATCATATATTTTTTTTATATACTTTGTGTTTGAATAATTCATATAAAAAATCAATCCTATACAGTATAGAACCATACCGCAAAATATCACTATGTTTTTTCGTTGTTTTAATTCCTTTACTAACTGAAATCTTAATATTTTCATATTGGCACCTCCTAATAAACTATTTCCTTCTTATTGAACACCCATGCACTAATTCTAGTAATAATGATAATAGAAAATACCTGTATTAATGTAAGGGATAATAAGGTGTATGAGGATGCCCCACTAATGATATCTCTTACGTTCAAGGCAAGCATTGGATTTGGAACAATTGGAATAAATCTAAGCAAACCATATAATCCTGCAAATATGCCTCCTGCAATTGAAAGTGCAATAAATTTTTTATTAGTAAGTGATGAAGCAAATACAGTAACAATATTCACAAACAGAGCAAATAAAACCATTTCTAGTATGAAAACAAGGGTTGCTTCTGTAAAACTGATAGATTTTATAATTGGATACATATCTTTACATAAAGTATCCCAAACTACTGGAACAGGTCCTAGATAACCAACTCCATTTGGCTTAGAAGCTGCGTTAATTAGATCCATTCCATTAATTCGTAATGCTGTCCATTGATTTGTTGTTGTTAAGATAGGCATGTTAAAGGAGTGAAATCCACTTAAAACTCCGGAAAATAAGGTAATACTAACTATGGAAATTACAATGACTAGTAACTCAATACCTATGTTTGAAAATAATATTTTCCTAAAATAAGAAAATCTATTAATTGGTTGAGACAATACATTTCTTGTTATTTTTAATCGGTGTTCTTCACTGATGGAATCAAAGCTTAACAATAATATAGTAATCAGAATAAATAAAGGGATTATCTTATCCATAATCTTATATAAAAACACAGCTTCATTAGCATCTTCTTCTCCTACATATGGGATATTTTTTTTATAGCATTTATAAATGTATTTCAGATTAATTGTATTAGATTTTAGTTCTTCTTCTGGTCTTTCACCTACCCTAATTACATTATCATATACTTTACCATTATTATCTGGATAAGTAATATTAGGGGCTATGTCATTCCATACCTCTTTTGTAAAGTCCTCAAATATTGCCCTTCTCTCTATACCAGAATAAAGATTCATATCTATGATTTGACCAATCATATCATGTTTATAAGCCTGAAGAAGATTTCCTTGGTTTCGACTTTTGATTGCTGCTTCAGCATTATCAAGAATCTGACTAAAGGCTATCTTTTCTGGTCCCTCACTACTTTTTATCAATGACTGTAACAAGGGCTTACTATATTGAACAATTAAAATTGAAAAATTTAAGTCTGTAATATTTCTATTATTAAAATCTGCAATTCTTAGATTGCTAATAATACTAATACTTATTAGGATAAAAGCCAATATAAGTATTGGTAAACACTTCTTTTTAATAATACGCTTTGATTCATATCTCTCTAACACTTTATCCCCCCTATTATAAAAAATATTGATAGTTCACGTACTTACTGCCATGTTTTCTGTTTAAATCATTATCATTAGTAAAAGCACAATAGCAACAGCGCAAATTACGATGTTCAGCCACCAACGCTGTATCCCCATAGCTTTCAAATCTCAGTTTTTTGGTATAAATTCAATAATTATCCAACGTTGTATTATAATTCAAATATTATACCAACATGTAATTATTGTCAATGTCTCCAGTTACATTACCTTGTTATCTGTGCTGCTAATTATGGGATAATTCAAACTTGGATGGGTAGCGGTCTCCATAGTAAAAAGCTGTAGAGATTTCACATACCTCCCCATAAAAAAAGGTCAACACTCGCATTATTTCTACGATTGTTGACCTTCATTCTATAAATTTATGTTAGTAATTATTATTTAGAAAAGAAATCCATTTATATCTAACTTATTAAGATTTGGGTTTTTATTTTATTATTACTTACACATCTTAAATATATTTTCAATATCCTGCTTTTTAAGATTTTTAAATCCTGGTAGAACATCATCCATGCAGGCTTTCTTTGCCATAATGCTAAATTTTGAGTCATCTATTCCAATTTCACTTAAAGTACTCTTTAATTCAAGTGTTTTAAATAAGAAATCGGATATCATCTCTATACTCTTCTTAGCAACAGCCATTGGTTCTTGCTCCTTATTTAAATCAAACACATTACAGCCAAACTGATAGAATTTAGATACAGTTTTCTCATCTAATGTGTATTCCATCCAGCGTGGGGTTAAAATAGCAAGGCCTAAACCATGGGTAATATCATAATACGCAGATAACTCATGTTCCATTGGATGGCAACTCCAAGCATGGGTCTTTCCTCCATCAACAAAACCATTAATTGCCCATGAAGATGCCCACATCAGGTTAGCACGTGCCTCATAGTTTTCTGGTTCCTTCATTGCAATAGGTCCATACTTGATGACTGTTTTCATAAGTCCTTCCATAACACAATCCAGCATATATAAATCTTCGTTCATGTTGAAATATACTTCCATGATATGAGATAAAATATCAGCACATCCGCAAGCAGTCTGATAAGAACTTACTGTGTAAGTATTAGTTGGATCTAGAAATGAAACTTTTGGTTGTAACAATGGATGTGCTAAACCGATTTTATCATGTGTCTCTAAGTTACTTATTACACCACCCGCATCCATTTCAGAACCAGTTGCTGATAATGTAAGTATGGTTATAATTGGTAAGCAATTAGTAATAGGTGCTTTTCTCACCATAATATCCCATGCATCACCATCATAGTATGTAGCAGCACCAATAAATTTAGTGGCATCAATAACAGAACCGCCACCTACAGCTAACAATACATCGATATTTTCTTTTTTGCAGATTTCTGCTCCTTTATTTACAGATGTATGTCTTGGATTTGGTTCAATTCCTGAACACTCGAACAGTTCTAATCCTGCATTTTTAATCTCTTTTACAATCTTATCATACAAACCTGTTTTCTTTACGGACCCTCCTCCGTAAACTAATAATACACGTTTCCCATATGCTTTTAATTCTTCGCCTAGATATCCAAGCTTATTTTCACCAAAGTATACTTTTGTTGGGATATCATAAATAAAAT
>DAMAVY010000033.1:0-13913 GCA_032077725.1 Clostridium sp.
GCGTCAATGGTCGAGAATATGATTTTTGCGTTATGGCACCAGACATGGGGATGTTCATAATAGAGGTTAAAGGCTGGGTGGCAGAAAAGGTATTAACTGTTGTAAATGAAAATACCATTTTTATTGCAGGATATGAGAATGTAGAGGATAGTCCTAGAGGTCAGGCAAGAGGATATCGATTTGATTTATTGAAAAAGATTAATAAAGAGTTAGGTATGAATCCTTTAGTAATGAGCTTTGTATGTTATCCTTTTATGTCAGAGAAGGATTACTTGGATAAAGGACTGAATATTGTATCAGAGAGTAATGAAACTATATTTAGGGAAGATCTTGAAGATCCAACAAAATTGTACCAAAAAATAACAGGAAGATACAATATAGATAAGGGTGCAAAGCATGACGAATTAACGGCAAAAAGGGTTGCCTTACTTCGGCATCATTTCGAGCCAAATTATGATTTGAAAATGGATGTGGAGGATCTTAATCCAGGGTATTCAAGGCTTAGGGTATATAGAAAACAATTATCTACTGAACAAGTGGATGAAGTTGTAGATGAGTATTTTAAGGGAATAAAGGAAATTATTTTTGTAACAACAAAAGAGGATATGTTGGAACTGGTTCATGCAATAGATGATAATTTTGTTTCTAGAAAGATTTGTCCAGACAAAAACAATTTATCTATTGGTATTAATAGAATAGATACTTCAAAACTAGAAAACACATTTAGTATTTTCAATTTTGAAATTGAAGTAATCGAATCGTTAGGGGATTATGCTAGTGAGGATATTTTGATTGAAGAAGGCGAATGCTCAGAAAGCAATCAAACCATTCTTAGAACATTATCTGAAATATCTGCGTTCAATTTTCAACAGTATGAGATCGAACATGCTCCTAGCGACAAAAATATCCTTGTTGCGGCGGGGGCTGGAACAGGAAAAACTTTTTCTATGGTTTCAAGAGTAGCATATCTTTGTAATAGAACTGCAGATGCCGTTGTCGATATCGTAGGTGATATTGCGATGATTACATTTACAAATGATGCTGCAGAAAATATGAATCGCAGAGTTAAGAGAATGTTTATGAATTATTTCGTGCTTACATCGAACGAAAAATTTATGCACTTAATTGAAGATATGAGTCAAGTTCAAATTTCTACAATACATAAATTTGCTATTTCGCTATTAAAAAAGGATTGTATGAGGCTGGGAATAGGATATGATTGTCAGATTTCTAGTGAAACATATAATAGAAGACAGTTATATCATTTTTATCTGAATGAGTATTTGGCAAATAAGAATGAAGAAAATCCGGATTTTGTTAGACAGTTATCTGTTCCGACATATAAACTTGAGGAATTGCTAATTGAATTTTGTGACAAGTTGTACGACCGAAGCGTTGATATCAAGAAATTAGATGAAACAGATTTTGGAGAACCAACGAGTTTATTTCCTTTCTTCAATGAAATGATTATCAATGTGTCTATTAAGGCAGAAATAGAATATGCACGACAACTTAAAGAAAGTAATTTGTTAGGTTTGCGAGAATGCATGATACAGATTCATAATTTGGTTAAAAACGGAAAACTGATGAAACAGGGGCATGAGTATAAATATGTTTTTGTTGATGAGTTTCAAGATACAGATGATGTTCAGATTGAAACCATAACTGAATTACAGAAACTGTTTGGGTCTCAATGTCATTTATTTGTTGTTGGAGATTTAAAACAAAGCATTTATAGATTCAGAGGTGCAACATTAAGCGCATTTGATAGAGTGACAAATACTCAAGGTATTGGTGAGTGGCAACCAACATATGTTCTGAATAGGAATTATAGAACGGATAAAAGACTACTGGATATATTTAACGATTTTTTCTTGCAAATGGGGAAGAAGGAGATTTTACCATACGAAGAAAAAAAAGATCGCTTATCAAGTCAATTATCTAAGGAGTATCCAGATGAAAAATTGTTAATGAAAATAGATGTTCACAGCAAGGACAAGGAAGCATATTTTGACGAGCTATTTAAGGAAATAACGAATCAGATAAATGATTTGCGCGCATTGGCTGAGACAGTGAAACTGTCAAAAGAAGAAAAAACAATAGCTATTCTGGTCAGATATAATTATCAAATTGCCAATATCATTAAGGCTGCTGAAAAAAATGAGAATGTTGATTTTACTGTTAAGGTTACTGAAGGAGGTGATCTTTATAGATTACGATCAACCTCTGATTTATACAAACTTGTTTTAGCGGTAACACATCCTTCAAACAAAGTATATTTGGCAAATCTGATTCAGTCGAATTATGTTTCCTTAAATGTCAATTTGGCACAAATATCTGGCTTTGAGAGTGAAAGCAAACTGGAAGAATTAATTCATTTATTAGATGAGTATTTTATGCTACATATTGGAAAAGAATGGAATCAATTGGTGTCGGATTTTGAATCAAGACCTGTACTTGTGGTTTTGAGAGATATATATGAAGCAGTGAAACCTTGGAAATGCTATAAGGACGATTCACTGCAAAAGGAATATAGAGAGAACTTTGACTGTTTAATTGAGAAGATAACACGCAAGTATTCAAGAGAATATATGACAATTAATAAGGTGTGTAACTTCTTGAAAATAAATATTACCACTTATCAGGAGGAAGCATCTCGTAAAACAAGTAGTGAATCGAACGAAATACAAGTTATTTGTACTACAATTCATAAATCAAAAGGATTAGAGTATGGAACAGTGCTTCTGCCATATACAAATGAGGATGTATCCGATATTAATATTGGAGGCTTAAATGTTAATATTATTGATGGAAAGGTAAGTTATAGTTTCAGTGTAAAAGGCAAAGGCTCAGATTTTAGTGGTGGTTTTGATGGGGAGTGCGAACAGAAAGAAAAAGCTTGTGAAGAAACAAGAGTATTATATGTTGCACTAACAAGAGCAATAAGAAATCTGGTTTGGTTGAAAGATTTAGATACTAGCATTGATAAGAGCTGGGGAAGTTTTATGGAGGTTACAGAATAATGGCAATTATTATTTATACATATAGTAATCCGTATAAAATTAATAAGGAACCATATTGGGCAATGGTAAAAAATTGCTTTCATTTGTGTGTTTCTCAGACATTGGTTAATGGATTGTGTGATCAATATACAGATTTCTATAAAGGTAAGTTAGTTACTATTACAAGATTTATTAATCATTTATACGACGATTGGGAAAGTGATGCCACGTCTATTAACCAAAGAGCTACAATTGATAATATCATCGATTACATGGATTTTCATGAGCTAATTGGTGATATTTCGGTGGAAGATATTATTAGTTCATTAAAAAGAAATAGAGGCTATGTTCTTGAAAGCATAAGAATTATGTTTGAGTTGGGAATGGATCCTAATAACATAAAGAAGGACGAGCTTACATACGAACAAAAATGTGTTGTATCAATTTATGAAGAGCTTATAAAAACAAATAATAAACACTTTGTCCTTCAGTCAGATTTCTCGAGTGAAGAGATTGATAATGCAATAATTAGTACCATAAAAGATGCGACTAGTGATAATGAAAGAACAAAAGATATCGACCAAATCAAAAAGGATACTATTGTTGTTCATGGAATACATCAATTCTCTCCAATAATGCTAAGAAGTATTGAGATTCTTGGTAAATTTAAGAATGTTATCATTTTGTTTAGTTATCAGCAAGACTACAAAAATGTATATCAAACTTGGTTAAACGTGTACAGTTGGTTCGAATCAAAGACAAATATCTCATTACAGAATTTTCATAATGATAGTCAAGAATTTGACGGTGGGAAAATTGCCGATAATATGGCAGCTATGATATCTGGTAGCACGGCAGCAATTGATTTTTCAAATAAAATTAATGTTTTAGAGTTTGATAATCAGACAGAATTTGCTGGATATATTGCAAAAAAGTTTGAAACTGCAGAAGCAGAAAGAGCTAAGGATAGTTATGTACATCCTGCATTATATTACATGGAAGAGCAAATCTATTCTGCTAATAGTAGTGTAAATGATATCTTAAGGATTTATTTTCCGGAGCAGTTTGGGGAAAGAGATTTCTTAGACTATCCTATCGGACATTTCTTTATTTCAATAACCAATATGTGGGATCCGATTTCACAGGCAATGTGTATAAGAGATATTAACGATATTTATGAATGTCTTTCATGTGGAATAATATATGAAAAAAGAGCCGGTTCTATTATTTCGATTTTAGATAAATGCAAACTAATGATAGGAAATGAGACTACTATAAAAGGAATAATAAAGAAATTAGGAAGGTTCAAAAATAGATTAAATGACTTGGATGATGAGAACGAGAAGCTTGAGCTGAGCAGACTTGAATATTTCGATGTTAGTGAGGTAGAAATAGATTTATTGATTGGAGCTTTGCATGAATTAAATCAAATTGCAAATCAATTTTTTCTAGAATTTAATGACCAAAGAAACGATTTTAAGGTGTTTTATAAAAAGATATCTGATGTGTTGGTATCAAAGGTATTAGAAAAAGAAGATATTGATGATGATTTTAGAGACATTGTTCAAAGAGTGCTAAGCAGGCTGAATGAGGTTAAAGATATAGAAGCAAGTGCGTCCTTCGATTGTCTTAAAGAAACTATGCAAATCTACTTAAAACAAATGCCCAAAGAAGGAAAAGGTGCAAATTGGATAGTTCGTAACTTTGAGCAAATTGATGGTGATATATTAAGAAAAAATTCCAGAAATAATGAGAAAATGTATCATTTCGCATGTTTATCAGATCAGGCGATGAGTATTACACATAGAGACGAGTTTCCGTGGCCTCTAGATATTGGATTTTTTGAGATAGCACAAGCGCCAGTTGATTGGAAATATCAAGTGTTTGTTACTTCTAGAATGGAGTACAAAAACTTTAGACGTTATGCATTAGTATATGGATTAGCTTTTAGTAAATGTAGAATAAAGCTTAGCTATATAAAAAATGAAGGAGATTTAGAAAATGAACTTTATTATCTGTTGAAAGTATTAAATGCAAAGGTGAAAATCTATGAACCTGATGCAGTTGATAATTTTCAAAAGAATGGAAGCTACATTGAAATTGAAACGGAAAAGTATTCTGATTTTTCACAATATGATTTGGTTAGGTATCGATTATGTAGTTACAGATTTTTGTTAGAATCTGCAATTGAAGGAAATACAGTATATAAGGATGACTTTTTAATTCGCCAATATATGGCAGTTGTATTAGAGCATAGAGCACGAAAACATTTTTCTGGAAATAGTTATGTGAAGAATGTGGTTTATAGCTATTTAGTAGAGCAAATGGAAGAATTAGTCACTGATTTTCCATTCGTTAATCAATTGGATATTGCCGACACCATTGGCTTGGCATTCGATTATTTAGAGCGTCATGCTGTATCAAATGGTAAGTTTATAAAGCTGCAGTTGAAAGAGTATGATTATATGATTAAGCGAGAAAATTTTCTTTCGGTACCAATTGGTAAAGCTGCAGATGAGAAAGAAAAGGAAATTTTTAAACCATCAACTCAAGCAGAGGTAGATGATTCTTTGAATGATGAAAAATTATCAAAAGAAAAGTATCTGAAGAGACTAAATAGCTTGTGTGAAAAATGTGCAGACAAAGATATTTGTCTTGAGATTTTCAGGACAAAGAAGAAGTAGTAGGAGGAATGGTAATGATCAAAGCTGGAATGTTTGTTAGATGCCCAATAGATAGAGAACATCCACAAAATCCCAGGGTGTTTGCAAACGGTAAAGTAGTAAGTGTTAACGATTTTAACGAAACAGCACATATAAAGTTTGCAGATCCATTTGGTTATAGAAAATACTTTGAATATATTCCTGAGGAAGTTTTGGAAGCTCCGATCGAGGCTTTGGATCATTGTCACTTGTTTAAGGGTTCAGTAGTAAAATGTGGAAGAAAAGTGGCAACTATTGTTGAGTATAAAGGCAAAAGTGAGGACTTTTTTGACTATTATCTATTGGATAAAGAGACAAAGGAATATTTATGCGTTGGAGAAAGTGAGCTAGTTGCATCGTTTTTCTCTGGAAGTGCTAATCCAACAAATCAACTGAAAAAGTATGAATTCCAAAACCCATGTTGGTACCTTGGTAGACAGATTGTAAAGGATACAATGAATATTTTGGATAATTCTATATTTGGCTTTAAAGAACTGGCTGGATGTAAAATATATCTAAAAGCTTTTCAGTTGAATACTATAATGCAGTGCCTTCAAGGAGACAAGTGCAGATATATGTTAGCTGATGAGGTTGGATTGGGAAAAACAATTGAGGCTTGCTCCGTACTAAAAATATACCTGAGTAGCAGTGCAAACAAGAAAGTTCTTATTACTGTACCAGGGACATTAATTGCACAATGGAGAACAGAATTACTTTTTAAGTTTGGACTTGTTGAAGGACAAAATGATGGTGAAAACAACATTACATTGATTCCTGTTGAGGAACTTTCTATGGTTGAGGTTCGACAAAAATGGGATTTTGTGATTGTCGATGAAGTGCACAATTACCTCAATAAAATGAGTACATATGACAGTATTCACGATTTAAGTGTTAATGCTGAGAATATTATTGCATTAAGCGCGACTCCTATTCAGCAAAGAAAAGAAGAGTATTTACGTCTTCTTAGAGTTATTTTGCCACAGAAGTATGATGATATTACAGTTGATAGCTTTTCTATTCTTGTTGAAAAACAGAATAAGATAGCCAGATTGACACATTCATTATTGGATGAAATCGATAGTTTTAAAAATGAATTATTACCTGAAGTAGTAGGAGATCCACGGGAAGATGAGGATGTGACGGACGAATTAGAAGAGATAGAAGAGACTTTAAGCGATATTTCTGACATTATAGGAGATCCTATCCTTTCTAAAATGGTTGAAATGGTAGATGTGTCCTCAGACGATTTTGGAATGTACTCAATTCAAGTAATCATTTCATATATTTGTGATAATTATCAAATAGAACGAAATATAATACGCGGTCGAAGAGCTGTCTTAGGCGTATTTCCAAATGATCCTTATGGAGAATTTTCTGAAAGAAAATTAGTGGAATTAACATATTCGATTGATGAAGAATCTACGTATTATGAAAACGAAGCCTATAGAAATTTGATGGAATGGATCATTTCAATACAGGAAGAGTTAGATGAGGTAAGTGTTCTTACTATAGTAGAACCGCTATTAGAAGCTTTTTTCAGTTCTCCTTGGGCATATGAATCTTCTTTGAAAGTTATTTCAAAAAAGACAACACTACCAGATGCAATGTTAAAAAGTGCTGCAAGATGGGTAGAGGACGAGAATGAAGTAGTAAATAATTTAGCTGATGTATTGGACGACATAGAATCACATCCTTCAAGGTTAACAAAACTAATACAATATATCGATACAGAACTGTTTGGCAAAAAAGTAGTAGTGTTTACAGATCATATAGATACTTTTTCGAAATACTATAACGTATTACAAGAAGCATTTGGAGAAGAGGTGACTGGCTTTTCGAGCATTCTGGACAAAGAAGAAGCTGAGATTAATATATATAAATTTCAATCAGATGAGAGTTGTAAGATTTTAGTTTGTGATAAATCAGGAGGAGAAGGAAGAAACCTTCAAGTTGCCGATTATGTAGTACATATTGATTTGCCATGGAATATTAACACAATTGAGCAGAGGATAGGTCGACTTGATAGAATGGGGCGCGAAGTAGAAGTTCCAGTTACATCAGTAGTAATTCACTCTCAAAATAGTTATGAAGAACAATTATTTAAATTCTGGAATGAAGGTTTAAATATTTTCAAACAATCATTAAGTGGATTAGAAATAATAATGAATGATATAAATCAAAAGATTGTCGGTTCAATTATATCAGACTTTGAATTTGGTTTGTATCGTTTGATTCCTGAGTTGATTCAAGAAGCTGAAGAAATGAGAGAAACAGTACATAGAGAGCAAATCTTTGATACAGCCGCATTAAGATTTAGACCATTATATGTTGAATTAGAAAAGCTGCTATCAAACTACCAGTTTAATGAAAATAAATTATTTACAGAAACAATGATGAGTTGGGCGTCACTAGCTGGATTTGGAGAATTGAATCATAGTGCAAATAGTAATTTGGTTTCTTTTGATGAAAATAATTTTTCGATTCGTTCAGCCCAAAATTCATTTTTGATTCCACCAAATTGGGATAGCTATTTAGCAAAAAAACAGAACGAAGCAGAAATTAAGGTTCAACGAGGAATAGAGGAGGAAAAACAAAAGAATATATCGCATAATGACAGACTGATAAAGGGCACCTTTGATAGAGATGTAGCAATTAAAAATGATTATATACACTTTTACGCGCCAGGAGATGAATTGTTTGATTGTATTGTTGATAATGCAATGCATTCATATAGAGGTATGTGTGCTGCGTTTGCTGCTGAATCAAGTGTTGATTGGAAAGGATTTATATATACATATTCCATTGAACCTAATGAGAGACTTTTGTTGGATAATGGAGTGTCACTCTATGCGTTAGGATTATTTAGACAGTATTTGGCAACATCTATACAAGTTGTACCTGTTGCATTCTCCGTATTCAGCGAAATTTCTGAGAAGATAGTATTAGCTGAGCATAGAAGAATTGCTCAAATGGGTTATTTTAACAGTTCGGATACGATTGATCATTTGGGAAGACGAGGGAAAGAAGATGGATTTTTAGATATACCTTCGAGATTTAGGGCAAGTAATTTAGATTGGTTTAAAGCTCAATATAATGATGAAAGATGGGAGAAACTAGTCGATCAAAGTTACAATTTATCGAGAAAAAAGGCAAAAGAAAGATTTGTAAAAGAAACAAATCTGCCGGGTGCAAAAGAAATGATAGAGCAAGTATTATCAGTAAAGGAATCTAGAGCTAAATATTTTGGGTCAGATAGTGTTGATACCCTAGAGGAACTAAAACGTCAATACGAAATCGTTTATACAAGTCTTGCTAAACCTATTATTCGAATTGAATCGGCTAGTTTTATGTGGTTAACAAAAAAATGATAAGAGATGAACTGATAAGAGAAATTGCAAAATTAATCAATGAAGAGATTTAGGACTTACATATAGATGAAGATAAGGCAAATACTACTGTAGATTTGTTTATGCTCAATACCGCTATGAGATTGTCTAAAACCTATTTAGGGTTTTGTAGTGGAAAAAAGGGGATATCAGATTTGTTTTCTGCGCTTCGAAATTTTATGTTAGTTTTCCAAAAATCTTTAAGGATTGATAGTCTAGAAATCGAGAAAGACAACGAATTTGGAATATATATAGATTCATTTACAAAGAATTACTATGCAGCATATGATATCACAGGTTTAGTTAAGAATGAATCTTTTATTAAAGACGTATTTATTACGAAGGATACCTTTGAGACTTCAAATGAATCAAGATATCAGTTAAAAACAAATGGGTTTATAAAGAAAATAACAGGATTTGATTATTTCAAGTCTATGGAACAGAAACTTTGTGTATATGGGGCATTAAATACGCCAGAAGGATATACTACATTGGTTTCAATGCCAACAGGAGGCGGTAAAAGCCTAGTTACACAATCGTTGGGGTATGAAAAAGAAGGTCTCTCTATTGTTGTTGTACCAACAGTATCTTTGGCAATAGATCAAGAGCGTGTAGCCAAAATGAATATCAAAACTGCGAGGGGAAATGAGATCTTTTGCTATTACAGTGGTGTGAAAAATTTTGTGGATATTTCTGAAGCAGTAAGGAATCAAAAGGCAAAATTGTTGTTTATTTCTCCTGAAGCGCTTATTAAGAATGAGCAGTTTAAGCAATTAATAAAAACAGCTAATGCAAGTAACTACATAAAAAATATCATAATAGATGAGGCTCATATTGTAGTGTCATGGGGAGATTTCTTCAGAATAGATTATCAATGCTTAGGACCATGGAGACGTGAATTATTGAAAATCAATCCAGCTATTAGAACATATCTGTTATCTGCGACATATCGAGATGATACTGTAAACACATTAAAAAATATGTTCACAAATGATAGCAAGTGGATAGAAATCAGATGTGATTCACTAAGAAGAGAACCAAGATATATTCTTGAAAGGTCAAAATCTTTTTATGAGAAGAAAGAGAAAGTATTTGAACTAGTAGATAAACTGCCTAGACCAATGATAATTTATGTAAATGCTCCGTATCAGGCAAATAAATGGAAAGAATTGTTAGAAAAAAGAGGATATTCTGACCTAAAAATGTTTACTGGTGAAACAAAATCAGATGAACGACGCAAGCTTATAGAGGATTGGGCAAATAATGAGTTTGATCTTATGATTGCAACATCTGCGTTTGGAGTAGGTGTAGATAAACCAGATGTAAGAACGGTGATGCATTTATATGTTCCGGAAAATCCAGATTCATATTATCAAGAATTAGGAAGGGGCGGGAGAGATGGTCTTCCTTCTCTTAGTGTGATGTGCATAGAAGAAGATGATATTAATGAAGGTGGAAAGCATGTAACAAAAGTATTAACTAAAGATACATTTTGGGGGAGATGGTGGAGTATGTATACCAATCCTTCGAACCAGTGGCAAAGTGGATTGATTGCGATAATGGCATCAACAAAGCCGAATTACAATAAGGTTAGTTATTTTGAAGAAGGTAATGAAACAGACGAGAAGTGGAATATCAATGTTTTGCTTCTGTTAAGTAGGTATCAACAAATTGATATAGTAGGCCTTGATTTAGATGAACAGAATAGATACATTTTCACCATAAAAATACTGAACGATATGCTTACGCAGAATACGGATGAATCAAAACTCTTTTTTGAAGCGATCCGAGATAAAGAAGCTTCTAAATCACAAAATGCTTTTAAAATAATGAAAAATTCAATAGAGAAATCGGGAGAATTATGTTGGTCAGGAATGTTTTATGATACATATCCGCTTGTTTCAGAATACTGTTCAGGTTGTAATTGCCATATAAAAGTAGTAGCAGATGAGTTGAAAAGATTTCCATTATTAGTTGATATTTCAGGACCTGCAAAGCAGCTATCTATCGACAATAGAGAATTCTTTTCTGATACAAATGAGGCATTAATTATTTCACAGGAAGATATTACATTATTCATTGAAAGTTATAAGCCAGATATAGTGGTTTGTGATGAGATAATAGATGTTAAGACTATCACTCGTCCAGATATTAACTATGTAAATTTTATGGAATTCAGAGATTTGCAAATACATGACAATGAGTTTTATATATCTGGTTTGGTTATGGCATATTATAGTGAGAAAACCGAGATTGCTAAAAAACAATATAAGGTGATAAACAAATACATGAATAAAGTTAGACATGTTATCCATATTGCCCAAAATGATTTCGTAGTTTCGAATGCAACAGAAAAGACACTATCAGATTATGTAGGTGGTACTGTAATTAAATAGGAGGGAAAATATGTTTTCAGGAAATATGGTCACGGAAGCAATTCCAGCTAGAGTGTATTCGCTATATAGGATAGCTACGAGTAAAAAAGATATTACAAAAACAGAAGTCCAAAAGCAAATGGAACCTGAGGGGATATATGAGGGTAACTCATATTTTTCTACTATACTTAAGGCTGCAACAGAATTGAAGCTTGTTGAGATACAGGATAATATTGTTGTTCCATTGGTTTCAAAGGATCAAATTAAAAGCATGGACGATTTTAAGCTATATGCTATTTCAAAAATGGATAGCTTTGAAGGGGAGCAGTTTTATAAATTCACAAATGTTGTAGTGAATATGAATGATAAAATATATGAGTTTTCTAATATTGCAGATTCTACAATGCTTAATATCGTTTCGTCACAAGTAGATCAGCAAATTACAGCACCAATGGCTCGAGGATGGAGATTTTGGGCACAGTTTTTAGGGTTTGGATATATGAACAACATGGCATTTTTACCGAATGCATATATCTATGTGAAAAATGTACTTAAATTAATGGAATTGGAGAAAAAAACTGAATACAAAATAGATGAATTTATGACTAGGTTTAGTCAGTATGGAAAGATATTATCAAGTAATTTACAACCAGAAAGAAATATGAATATTGCTTTATCGAGTGCATTAAGAGTTTTACATGATAATGGAGAAATTGAGCTTAAATATGGTAGTGATGCTGAAAATAGATGGATATTGTATCCTTCGAATGAATCGTTTAATGAGCAAGTTGCATCAATAGTTTATAAGGGGGTAAAGAAATGAATCTTGAAGTTGCAAAAAAAAGATATAAAGATGTATTTCTCCCTGATGTTATAGATAATTCGCAAGGGGATTTTTTGGCTAAACATGTGCCAATGAAAACGCTATATTATACGGATCATGCCGAATTAACAGATCAGGATAAGAAACATCCGTTAACAGAAGAAAAAATATATGAGTTGATTTTCTCTGAAAAAGAAGATCAATTTGTATTAGTTAAGGGTGCCAGCGGTGCAGGAAAATCACATCTGATTAGATGGATGAATACAATGCTTGATCTTCGGAAAGATGAAGCTGAAATAGTAATTCCAATTCGAAGAGCGGATAATACGTTGAAAGGAACGATTCGACAACTTATTAATCACCCAGTTGTCGAAAATATGCCTAATAGAGAGCTTTACAAAAAAATGGCCTCTGCATCTACAACGATTCCTGAACTTGAATTAAAAAATACAATTTACTATGCATTCATAAATCTTATTGAGAGTGATGATGGAAAAGCGGGAAGTGATGAAGAAAGAATAATTAGCAATGTTGATCGTAAGCATCTAGTTGCACTATTGCAGAATTCATTATTTAAAGAGAGATTAATGGACATTTCCGGCCCAATTGATCGTATATATACCAAAATTGCTGAAAACAAAACTCTTGAAGTAAATGACAAAGCAGCTCAATTTGAGGAGATTGATTTTGAAATTGATTCTTCTTTTAGAACTGAATTAATCAATGTCGGAGCAGACGAAAAAGCGCGTAAAATAGCAGACAAAATGCTCGATAATCCAGAGATTGTTGCTAAAGTAACTGTATATGTAAATAAGTTTATTGAGAAAGTTGTACAACGCTGTACTGGGCTTGAACCAGGCGATTTACGAGAGGTAATAGAAGATATTCGACAAGAACTTTTTCAACAGGGATGCACTCTAACAATATTAATCGAAGATATTACTGCAGCATCTGGAGTAGATGATTCTTTGTTAGATGCATTATTGACCAATAAAAAGGGATATTCTGATAAGAAATTATGTCGAATTAATTCAATTGTCGGAGTCGCAGACGGATATTATAGAGATAATTTTAGAACAAATACTAAGGGTAGAATAAAACAATTTGTTACCGTTCCTGACGAAATGTTTAATGGTGATACAGACGGTCTTGTTGAGTTTTTTGCTAGATATCTTAATACGGTATCACTTGAGAGCGATGTTATTAATGCGTGGGTAGATGCAAAAGCTGAGGAGGATCAGTATCCAATACATGAAGTGACACTTGGAGATGGTTGGGGAGAACATAAAATTGGGGGAAGAGGTATTAATCTATTTCCATTCAGTAAGAGAGCAATTGTTTTCCTTTATAAACGTCAAGAGATAACACAAAGAAATCCACGAGCGATAATGAGAAATCTAATTGAACCATATGTTAAAGACGCGTTAGACGATCTAACTCATTATCCGGCTAAGAGAACAACATTGGAGGGAGTAGACCCTAAACTTCAGAATGCTATCTATAATAGGCTTGATTTAGATGATGAAACAAAAATTCGACTATCACAATTTATGTATATTTGGGGTGATGGAACAGACGAAATATACGAGGATAATGGTGCAAAATTTATTGCAGGGATACCGGAA
>DAMAVY010000034.1:0-13613 GCA_032077725.1 Clostridium sp.
GCTATGAATGGGGTGGAGTTTTCATTAAATACTCTAGTGGAATCATTATTAATGGATGAAAATAAAATTATTGGAGTAAACACAAATAGGGGAGTAGTATATCCTAAGGTAACTATAAATGCAGCTGGACTCTTTGCTGATGAAATTGCAAATATGGCAGGAGATCAGTTCTTTACAATACATCCAAGAAAGGGAGAGACACTAATATTAGATAAAAAGAAGGGCTCACTAATTAATGGAGTGGTAGCAATGCCTAGTTTAAATTTATCTAAGGGAAATACCAAAGGTGGAGGCCTTATAAAAACAATAGATGGTAATATATTGGTAGGACCAGACGCTTATGAACAACCATTTAGGGAAGATTACTCTACAAATTCAGTGAATATAGAGAGAGTACTTAAAAAGCATTTGAGTGTAGTACCTAAATTATCTAAGGCAGATGTAATAACATATTATGCTGGAATAAGAGCAGCTACTTATGAAGAAGACTTTATCATTGAACGTTCTCAGCGTATTGATAATTTGATTTATGCAGCAGGAATTCAATCACCAGGACTTGCATCTGCACCAGCTATAGCAGAGGAAATAGAGAAGATTACCTGTAGGGTACTAGCTGAAAAAATGGTATTAAAGAAAAAGACATTTTGGAATCCAATAAGAAAAGGGATACCAGAAGTAAGAAATATGTCTTTTGAAGAAAGATCTAAATTAATAAAAGAGAGACCGGAGTACGGAGAAATAATTTGTAGATGTGAAGAAATAAGCAAAGGAGAAATTCAAGATGCTTTAAGAAGCCCTATAAAAGTAGATACAGTAGACGCCATTAAAAGAAGAGTTAAGGCTGGTGCTGGTAGGTGCCAAGGGGGATTCTGCTTGCCACAAGTTTTAAGAATTATTAATGAGGAGTCGGGTAAAAACTTTGATGAAATAACCAAGAAGGGAAAAGATTCGAACATTCTTATAGAGAAAGTTCAAAGTCAGTACAATAATATATCTATAGATGAAGGTGAGGTGGAATTAAATGCAAGGTAATAAATTTCACTTTGATGTAATAGTTATAGGTGGAGGCCCAGCAGGCCTTGCAGCAGCACTAGCAGCAAATGAAAACGGAGCTAAAACCTTAATAGTTGAAAGAGAAGAAAAGTTAGGTGGAATATTAAAGCAATGTATTCATGATGGTTTTGGATTAATTACTTTTAATAAGACACTTAGCGGCCCAGAATATGCAGATAGATATATTAAAAAAATTAAAGAGAAAGATATATCAATATATAAATCAACTTTTGTAAGCAAAGTGGAGAAAATAGAAAAAGGGTTTATGCTAACTCTAATAAATCCAAGAGAAGATGTATTAATGGTTACTTCTAAAACACTTATTCTAGCCAATGGATGTAGAGAAAGAACAGCTAAGCAAGTTTTTATAAATGGTGATAGACCTGCTGGAATATACTCTGCAGGAACAGCACAACATTTAACAAATATCCTAGGTTATTTACCTTGTAAGAAATGTGTAATCTTAGGAAGTGGGGATATTGGACTAATTATGGCTAGAAGGTTAACCCTGGAAGGGGCTAAGGTTATAGGAGTGTATGAAGTGAAAAATACTCCTTCAGGCTTAAGTAGAAATATTATGCAATGCTTAGAAGATTATAACATCCCGTTACATTTATCTCATACGGTAACTAGAGTAATAGGTGATAGCAAAATTTCAGCTGTTGAAACTTGTAGAGTTGATGAAAATATGAATCCTATAGCTGGAACTGAGGAAATAATTCAGTGTGATGGTTTAATATTATCAGTAGGATTAATACCAGAAAATGAGGTAGCTGAAAGCTTAAATATTGAAATTGACAGGTTAACAAAAGGGCCAAAGATAGATCATAACTTTATGACAAGTGTAGAAGGCATATTTTCTTGTGGGAATTCTCTTCATGTAAATGATTTAGTGGATTATGTATCTGAAAGTGGTAAATATGCTGGAGAGAAAGCAGCTACTTGTGGAACGAATAGCAACAGAAAATTAGTGGATATTGCTTTTGATAAAAAAGAATTTCTATATGTAGTGCCTCAAAGTATTGATTTAAACTCTATAAATAGTGATATAACAATTTACTTTAGGAGTAAAGCTGAGATAAAAGATGTAAAGGTAGAATTCTTTTTCAATGGTAGGGTTATATTTGAAAAAAAATACAATGTAATAAAACCGCCGGAAATGGAAAGGATTATCTTGAACTTAAAATCAATGAATGTAGATAGTACTACTACTTTAAATTTAGTTATGAGTAAGATTGAAGAAGGTGTATAGGATGGAGTTAAAAGAAATTACCTGTATAGTATGTCCTAATGGATGTAAGCTTAGGGTAATTGAAAAAAATGGAGAAGTTTTTGTAGAAGGTAACAAGTGCAAAAGGGGAAAAGAATTTGGAATTAATGAAATCAAAAATCCATTAAGAAGTATTACTTCAACAGTAAGCACCATATTTAAAGAAATGCCAAGATTATCAGTCAGAACAGATGGATTAATTCCAAAGAAGGAAATATTCGCTGTTATGAGTGAAATAAGCAAAGTAATAATAACAAATCCTGTGGATATAAATGAAGTGATTATTGAAAATGTGTTAAATACTGGAGTTAACATTATTTCAACATCAAGCTTAAAAGCAGTATTAAAGGAGGAAAACTTAATTGGAGGATAAATATGTTCTCTCTATAGATTGCGGCACACAAAGTGTACGAGCTTTGATATTTAATGGACTAGGTAAACTGGTAGCTAAGGAAAAATTAGAATTTCAACCATACTTTTCAAATAAACCGGGATGGGCAGAGCAAGATCCTGAAGTTTGGTGGCAAGGTGTATGTCATGTGTGTACGACGATTAAAAAGAATAATCCTATTATTTTTAATGAAGTATTAGCAGTATCAGTAACTACACAAAGAGATACAGGGATAAATGTAGATAAAAATGGGAAACCATTAAGACCAGCAATAATATGGCTTGATCAGAGATTGGCAGAATGTAAAAAGCCTATAAGTAAAAGATATGCTCTTTTATTTAGATTAATTGGAATGAAAAAGCCCATTGAGGTTTCAAGGAGAAAGTGTAAAGCAAACTGGATAATGGAAAATCAGCCGGAAATATGGAGAGACACATATAAGTATATATTGCTTTCAGGATATTTAAATTTTAAATTAACAGGAAAATTTATAGATTCCACAGCATCTCAGATTGGTCATATTCCTTTTAATTTTAAAAAGAAGATTTGGCCCCAAAGGGATAGTGACTATAGGTGGGAAATTTCGGGTATAGAAAGAGAAAAGCTACCTGACCTTGTAGAGGTAGGAGAAAAAATTGGAGAAATAAATTCTGAAGTTGCAAAGGTTACAGGCTTAAAGGTTGGATTACCTATAATCGCAGCAGGATCAGATAAAGGCTGCGAAACATTAGGTACTGGCTGCAGAGATACAAAGTGGGTTAACTTAAGTTTTGGAACCACAGCTACGGTTCAGACAATGTCAAAAAAGTACTTTGAACCCCTAATGTTTATGCCAGCTTATCCAGCTTGTATTCCAGGATATTATAATCCAGAGTTCGAAATTTTTAGAGGTTATTGGATGATTAGTTGGTTTAAGAGGGAATTTGCTAGGAAGGAAGCTATAGAAGCTGAGGAAAGAGGTATTTCTTTCGAAGAAATATTAAATGAAAGATTAAAAGAGGTCCCGCCTGGGTGTCATGGGTTAATGCTTCAGCCATATTGGGGGCCAGGGTTAAAGTTTCCTGAGGCAAAGGGAGCAATTATAGGCTTTGGAGATGTTCATACAAGGATTCACATTTATAGGGCAATAATTGAAGGAATAAACTATGGCTTATTAGATGGCATTGAAAAAATAGAAAAAAAGACTAGGGAAAAAGTAGAATACGTAATGGTATCAGGAGGAGGTTCACAAAGTGAAGCCATCTGTCAAATAACTGCAAATATGCTTAATAGAAAGGTTTATAAAACAGATACTTATGAGACATCAGGACTAGGTGCTGCTATTATAACCTTTGTAGCTTTAGGTATACACGAATCTTACAATGAGGCCATTGAAAAGATGGTTCATTATAAAAAAATATATACTCCAGAAAAAGAGTATACAGAAATCTACGAAAAACTATTTAAGAAGGTTTATAAGAAAATATATAGAAGGCTTAAACCGCTTTATTCAGAAATTGGAGAAATAACCAAGTATCCAGATATTTAATTGTGTATGGGGGGATTAATAATGAGTAAAAATGAAAATGAATTCACACCAAAATGGTATGAAGAATTACCACCAGAAGGATCATATAGATCAATTTTAAAATGGGGAAATCCTACAGAATTTAAGCATCCTAATTCTAGGTTATATGCTTTAATGAAGAAAACCTTTGAGATGACAGATGAGGATTTTAAAATACCACAAAAAATGGGTTTAGAAAAAGTTAATTTCGAGGGAAAGATCACTTTAACAGAGATTCAAATTGAGCGCTTTAAAAACATAGTGGGAGAAAACAACATTAAGTTGGATCCTTATTCAAGGCTTCAAATAGCTTATGGGAAAACTATGATAGACTCAATGAGGCTTAGAGAAGGGATTGTTGAAAATATACCTGATATAGTAATACATCCAAGAAGCAAAGAAGACATAAAAAAAATAGTTGAGTATTGTAATGAAGAAAAAATACCAGTGTATATTTATGGAGGGGGTTCATCGGTAACTAGAGGGGTTGAGTGTGTAAAAGGTGGAGTTTCCTTAGATATGAGAGTTCATATGAATAAGGTGATTAAATTTAATGAGATAAATCAAACTATTACGGTAGAGCCTGGAATGTCAGGTCCGAAGCTAGAAGAAACATTAAATAAGGCAAAGGAACTTTTTCATGCAAAAAGAGCTTATACCTGTGGACATTTTCCACAATCCTTTGAATATTCATCTGTTGGAGGATGGGTTGTTACAAGAGGTGCAGGACAGAATTCAACTTACTTTGGCAAAATTGAAGATATGGTTATATGCCAAGAATATGTTACACCAGCCGGAGATATAAAAACTGATGAATATCCAGCATCATCTACAGGTCCATCCATTGATGAAATCATGATGGGAAGTGAAGGAGCTTTTGGAATATTAGTTTCTGTAACACTTAAAATCTTTAGATATATGCCAGAAAATCAAAGAAAATTTAGTTATATATTTAAGAACTGGGAAGATGCTAGAAATGCGGCTAGAGAAATTATGCAAGGACAATTTGGTTTTCCTTCAGTATTTAGATTGTCAGATCCTGAGGAGACTGACATTATGATGAAACTCTATGGGATAGAAGGAACAATTATTGATAAAGCAATGGCCGCAAGAGGATATAGGCAAAGTGAAAGATGTATGTTCTTAGGATTTACAGATGGGGAAACATCTTTTACAAAGGTAGTAAGGAAAAAGGTCCATAAGATATGTAAGGAGTATGGAGCCATGTCCACAACGGGATATGTAACTAAGTCATGGGAGCATGGAAGATTTAGAGATCCATATTTAAGAGAAGATTTACAGGATTATGGTGTTATGACTGATACCCTTGAATGCTCAGTTAACTGGGAAAACATGGAGTATGTTCATGAAGGGGTAAGAGCTTATTGCAAAAGTAGACCTAATACGATTTGTATGACACATATGTCTCACGTTTACCCACAAGGCGCAAATTTATATTTTATTTTTATAGCTAAATTAAATAACATAGATGAATATCTAGAATATCAATATGGAATACTTGATAATATTCAAAAATATGGAGCTGCAATGAGCCATCACCATGGAATAGGAAAAATGACAGCACCATGGCTGGAAGGTCAAATTGGTGAAAATCAAATGGAGGTATTCAAAGTGTTAAAGAGGCATTTTGATCCAAATAATATTATGAATCCTGGTGGGACTTTAGGTCTTGATTTATCCGATGATGAGAAAAGAATAGTAAGGTAAAAGGTAAAAGGTAAAAGGTAAATATAATTAATTCAATATAAAAAACCGATATCAGCTTTGATATCGGTTTTTACTTAGTTCATTAATTTAAAACTTTATATAAGATAATTTTAAATTAACTGTTAAGGACTAGAAGCTACTATAATTTCTCAGATTGCTTTAAGGTGAAGTTATTCCTTTGATTTTTGTAACTTTTTAAAATGAGAGTTCCGAGCCATTATTTTTTGTGTTAGTCTACTTAATGTTGACACAAGTATGATACCTACAGCTATAACACCTGCTAAGGAAAGAGTTGTAAATAAATAATTTATAGATTCAATAGGTCTTCCTTCAACAGCTGAAAAAACGGTATTATACATTCCACTTCCAGGAACTAATGGGATAAGTGCACAAACTAAGAACAGGGTTACAGGATTTTTCAAAACCCTTGCAAGAATTTCTGAATATGTACTTATAACTATTGAAGCTATGAACATTCCTATTATTTCAGAACCTGTTTGATTTAAGGTTAAGCTGTAAAATAACCATCCTAAAGCTCCACCTAAAGCGGAAAAAAATAAATTTTCATCTCTAACATTAAATATTATACCAAATCCTAGAGTGGCAAAAAATGACCATATAACTTCCCAAAACATTTTACATTCCTCCCATAATATACATCCATAATTTAAAGCTAAATGCAGTTCCAATAGCTATTGCAGCAGATATCATAAGGGCCTCTAAAGTTCTAGAAAGACCTGATAAAAGATCCCCAGACATCGTGTCACGTATTGCATTAGTAATAACAAGTCCTGGCACAAGTAACATTATAGAACCTATTATGATTTTATCTTTATGGAAATCAGGTCCAATGTAGGAAAACATAAGACCAATTATAGCAGCTAAAGCTCCCCCAGAAGCATTTATAAAAAATTCATTGACACTTAATCGTGATAGCATTGAAGATAATAATCTAATTAGTATTCCAATAAAAAATGCAACAACAAAATCGCGAATGTTACCACCGAAAAGTAGGGTAAAGGTTCCAGTACTTACTCCAGCAAAAAATACTTTAATTTTATTACTGTATTTTTGATAATTTCTAATGTATTCAATTTCTTTATTCAACTGAACTAAAGATAAGGGTTTTTTCTGCACCCTTCTTGATAGGTCATTAACTAGTGCAACCTTTTGTAAGTCAATAGTTCTAGAAAGAATTCTTTTGATAATTGTACTACTTTTTCCATTTTCACCTATGGTAGAAGTAATTATTACTGTTGGGGTTACAAAACTCTCAACAGTTGTTGTTTTATATGAAAGACAAATCATATTTATTGTTTGTTCAACTCTATAAGTTTCGCCTCCATTTTCAAGCATTATTTTTCCTGCTTCTGCTGCAAGATTGACTATATTATTATTAACCATAAAAGTACTCCTTTATAAATATAAAAAATCAAATCCTATTAAAGATATTTTAAAATACAACTAGATTATTATAGAACAAAAGACATAATAAGTGTACAATTACAATATAAGTTGTAATATTTAAAATAGACAAAATCTTATAAAACTTATAAATTAATAAGTCTATTTAAGATATGTTAATAAGGGTTATTTAATGCAACATATAGAGAAGATTAGTTTATAAAATTATGACATAGTAATAATTTAATTATATAGTTAAATATTAGGCATTTATAGTGAAAGTAATATATTTTGTTATGATAAGGTTTTCAAATTTCGAGATTGATTATATAGTGAAAAACCAAGGGGGATTTTATGAATAATGGGGATGCATTACTAGAAAGTCTAATTAGTAATTTAAAAGAAGGAATACATGTAGTTGACGGAAATGGAAAGACAATTTATTACAATGATGCAATGGAAAATATTGAAGGTGTGAAAAAAGAAGATGTTATGGGGAAAGAGATCCAAGAATATCTTAAAGATATTGAAGGACAGTCCACAATTATAGAGTGCTTACAAAGAGGAATAGGTTGTAAAGATACCATACAAAATTACAGTAATGTTGAGGGGAAAGTCATAACAAGTATAAACTCAACTATTCCAGTTATTGTAGATGAAAAAATTGAAGCTGTGATTGAGATAGCTAGGGATATGACATTAATAAAAAAGTTAAATGAAACAATTTGTGAACTTGAAAGTAATTCCAAATTAAAAAAGAACTTTTACACCTTTAAAGATATTTTAGGAAGTAGTGCAAAATTAAAAGAAGAAATTGGGAAAAGTAAAAAAGCTAGTATATCAAATTCATCAGTACTTATATATGGTGAAACAGGATGTGGGAAAGAGTTATTCGCTCAAAGCATTCACTATGATGGAATAAGAAGAGATAATCCCTTTATAGCCATAAATTGTGCTGCAATACCTAGTGCTCTTTTAGAAGGTATGCTATTTGGAACTGTTAAGGGAAGTTTTACAGGTGCTGAAAATAAAAAAGGATTATTTGAAGAGGCTCATAGAGGTACTATACTTTTAGATGAGATAAACTCCATGGAACCATATCTTCAATCTAAGCTATTAAGAGTATTACAAGATGGTTATATAAGACCTTTAGGAAGTAATAAGATTATAGATGTAGATGTAAGGATAATAGCTACAATAAATGAAGAACCTGAGAAACTTATAAAAGAGGGAAAGCTTAGAAAAGATTTTTACTATAGGTTAAGCGTGATAAAAATTACGATTCCGCCCCTTAGAAGTCGTAAGGAAGATATAGTGGAATTAAGCAGGTCTTTCATTAAGCATTACAACGACATCTTACATAAAAATGTAAAAAGCATAAGCGTGGATGTAATGGAAGAATTTCTAAAGAATGAGTGGCCAGGAAATGTAAGAGAACTTAAAAATTCTATTGAGAGTGCTATGAATATGGTAGATGAAGGTCAAGTTTTAACTAAAGAGTGTTTTGTTAATAAAATCAATTCAGGTTCAGAAGGTCGATTTGAAGTAACATTTAAAGGTGGAATATCCTTAAATGAATATATGGATAATATTGAGAAAAGCATAATTGAAAAAATATATACTAAAAATAATTATAATGTAACTAAGACTTCTGATGAGTTAAAAATATCAAGACAAAATCTACAATATAAATTAAAAAAACATGAAATTCTTTCACAATAATAATGATATATACGCCTAAAATTGGGCAATGTGCATGCAAATAATTTTGCATGCACATTTTTTATGGAATTCTAGTTGAAATTGTTAGAAAAAAATTTTGCACTAGACGAGAAGTCTTATTCAAATTTTATTGAAATATATTGAAATTTTATACAAATATTCAATTTAACACAAATAAAAATAAAAATTACTTTGAATAGTTGGCATGAAAATTGCTGTAGCATATAGTGTGAAAATTGCAAAAAGTGATTAATGTAAAAATTGCTTTAGTTATTAATATAAAAAACAAATATGAGGGGGATTTCACGATGAATAATGTAAAAGTAGCAATATGGGGATTTGGAGCTATGGGAAGCGGAATGGCTAAAATGCTCCTAACCAAAACTGGAGTAGATATAATTGGTGTTTGTGATATGCATCCAGCAAGAGTAGGAAAAAGTATTTTTGAAATTTTAGGTGTAGATAGAGGAAATAGAGAAGATGTAATAATAAAACCAAGTATAGATGAGGTATTAACAGAGAAATGCTGCGATATTTGTTTGTGCGCAACTGATTCTTTTACTAAAAATGCATTCTCAAGATTAAAATCTGTCCTTGAAAAGAAAATAAATGTTATATCTACTGCAGAGGAAATGTCTTATCCAAAAGCAAAAAATCCAGAACTTGCAGAGGAATTAAATAGAATTGCTAAAGAAAATGGAGTAACAATTCTTGGCACAGGAATTAATCCAGGATTAATAATGGATTTGCTAGTTGTATGTTTAACAGGATGTATGACAGATGTAACTCATGTAGAAGCTAAAAGAGTAAATAGCTTATCACCATTTGGACTAGCTGTTATGGAAGAGCAAGGGGTTGGTATGAAAGTTCAGGACTTTAATGCTGGGGTAGAGAATGGAACTTTAGCAGGTCATGTTGGATTTATTGAGTCTGTAAATATGATAGCTGATGCAATTGGATGGAAGGTTGATGATTTTAAACAACAAATGAAACCAATAGTTACTACTGTAGATAGAAAGTCACCTTATGGATATGCAGCAGCTGGAGATGTAGCTGGAGTTAATATGACAGGCCAAGGATATGTAGACGGAGAAGTAAAAATTGACATGATTCATCCACAACAAATCGAACCAGAAATGGAAGGAACTTTTACAGGTGACTATGTAACTATCAAGGGTACTCCTGAAGTTAATATGTCTATTAAGCCAGAGGTTGATGGAGGTCTTGGAACCATAGCTATGGTTGTTAATATGATTCCTCATGTAATCAATGCAAATCCAGGCCTCAAAACAATGATAGACTTACCAGTTCCAAGAGCTATAATGGGAGACTTTAGAGATTTTATAGATAGATAGTATATTAAGTAGAATAATAAGATTATTTCTGAAAAGTTATCAGAAAAATAAGACATTGAAAAAGTAAATTGGTTTCTTAGAATTTGAACTTAATTGGATATTAGGGGGAGAAAAATTGTGAAAAGAGAAGATGATTTTAAAATCAGAAGAGAACATTTAGCAAATTTAAGTGACGCAGAATTATATGAAAGATTTTGGAAATTAACTGAAGAAATAGTAAATCCATTAGTAGATTTAGCTTATGGAAACACTTCTTCATCTATAGAAAGATCTGTACTTCTTAGAATGGGATTTTCTAGCATAGAGGCTCAAACTATAGTTCAAGAAGGGTTAAAAGCTGGACTTCTTGGTAAGGGTATAGGAAATGTAGTATTAAAGTATGCAGAATTAAAGAGTACACCATACTTAGAAGCAGGTAGAGAACTTGGTGAAGGAAAGGGCTGGAATGAGGCTATAGCTCTGTTTAGGGGGGATAAATAATGCTAGATATTAATGAAAAAATTGATGTAACAGAAATACTTAAAGATTTAGATAAATATGAACCTAAGAGGAGAGGCTGGCATTGGAGAGAAGAATATAATCAGCCAATGGGCGAATTTGAATACAAAGAAATTTCAAAACCTCTAAAAAATAGTAAAGCACTTCCATCTGCTACAAGCTTTGGTAATATAGATCCTCAACCAAGGGCTGTAATAACTTCTGAAATAGCTTCAGGGAGATTCGAAGATGATTTAAGAAGAATGAGAATGGCAGCTTGGCATGGTGCAGATCATATTATGGTAATTAGAACTGCAGGCCAAAGTCATTATGATGGGTTAATCGAAGGAAGTCCAGAAGGAGTAGGTGGAGTTCCTATAACGAGGAAAGAAGTTAGAGCTACAAGAAAGGCTCTTGATTTAATAGAAGAAGAAGTAGGAAGACCAATAAATTTTCACTCTTATGTTTCAGGTGTCGCTGGGCCAGATATCGCTGTAATGTTTGCTGAAGAAGGAGTAAATGGTGCACACCAAGATCCACAATATAACGTACTTTATAGAAATATAAATATGGTTAGATCCTTTGTTGATGCAGCAGTGGCTAAACATATAATGGCTTATGCAGATATACTTCAAATTGATGGAGCACATAATGCAAATGCTACAGCAATGAAGGGTTATAAGGTAATGCCAGAGCTTATGGTTCAGCACGCTATTAACTCTAAGTTTTCTGAAAAAGTTGGAATGAAGCAGAGTAATATATCATTATCTACTGTTCCACCTACAGCACCTCCAGCACCATGTCTTCGCTATGATTTACCGTATGCTGTAGCACTTAGGGACTTATTTAAGAATTATAAAATGAGAGCTCAAATGAATACAAAATATATGGCTTCATGTACTAGAGAAGCTACTGTAACCCATTCATTAAATCTTTTAATTTCCGAACTTACTTCTGCAGATATTCAAAGTACAATTACACCTGATGAAGGAAGAAATGTACCATGGCATTATAATAATATTCATGCTGTAAATACTGCAAAACAAGCATTAGTTGGTATGGATGGTTTAATGGACATGATAGAACTTAAGAGTGATGGGTATCTTCCAGAAAAGGTTAGAGAGCTAAAGGAAAGAGCTATTCTTTTCCTAGAAGAGATGATTGAACATGGCGGATACTTTAAAGCTGTAGAAGAGGGATTCTTTGTAGATTCAGGAGAATATCCTGAAAGAAACAGTGATGGAATAGCAAGAAAAATTGATGGTGGTATTGCTGTGGATACAGTAATTCCAAGAGATAGTGATTATTTTGCGCCTGTATGTGCTCATTTTGGTTATAATAATGTACCTGAAAAATATAATAAACCATGTGATCCTATTCATGGATGTACTTTGTGTGATCATAGCAAGATAGTTTATATTGATGAGCTTGATGAAGAAGATAACGTTAATACAAGATTAGAAAAAGTAAATAGGGATAAAGATGTTATAATTCCTGAAGTTGAATGGAAAAATGATGGGTACGTTTCTACTACATTGTTCCTTACTGAGGAAGAAAATATTGCAGAAGCTGCAGCTCTTGAAATAGGTAGAAAAATGAATTTAACTGATGTTGAAGTAATTCATAAACAAGTTCTTCAAGATGCTGAAGGTACTCTCGTTGAAATTAAAGGTAAAGTAAACTTTGAAGTTAGAAAGTCACAACTTAAAATAAGAGAAAAACAAGAACTTTTAAGTGATGATGTAATGAGAAATTATGTTAAGGAGCATCCAGTTAAAGTTGTAGCAGCTACTGTTGGAGAAGATGAACACTCTGTTGGACTTAGAGAAATTATAGATATTAAGCATGGTGGAATAGAAAGATATGGAATTGATGTTGTATATCTTGGAACTTCATGCCCAGTAGAGAAATTAATTGACGCTGCTATAGAGACGAAAGCTCAAGCAATTATTATGAGTACAATTATTACTCATAACGATGTTCATACAAAAAATATGCAAAAAATTCATGACCTTTGTATAGAAAAAGGTGTTAGAGATAAATTTATAGTAGTTTGCGGTGGAACTCAAGTAACTAATGAAATAGCCGTAGCACATGGTATGGATGCAGGCTTTGGAAGAGGAAGTCACGGAAACAACGTAGCATCATTTATCATTGAAACACTAATGAAAGATAAGTAACACTCCAAATTTTATATTTGGTCAGTGGAAGTTAAGTGAGAATCCAAATCTATGATTTGGTTTTTCGAACTTACTCCACCGAACGCATGTGAGGCAGAGTTTCATTAAAAAATCCCATGTGAGAAGGAGCTTCATTGCGAGAAGAGTGAGAATCCAAATCTATGATTTGGCTAAGTAGAGTTTCAACAAAGAAGGGCATACAATTTTGTATGTCCTTTGAATTATACGAGGAGGTAAGCTATGAAAGTAGAATATTTAATAGCTGAGATTGGGAGTACTACTACAGTAGTAACAGCTTTTAATTTTAAAAAAGGAGTAGAAGTTGTGGCACAAGGGAAAGCTTTTACCTCTGTTTTCCAGGGAGATGTAACCATTGGTCTAAAAAATGCTATAAAAGAAATAGAAGATGAAATAGGCGAATCTATTGAATATGGCAGAATGATTGGAACTAGCAGTGCAGCTGGAGGACTTAAGATAACAGTTCATG
>DAMAVY010000035.1:0-13564 GCA_032077725.1 Clostridium sp.
TTCCAGAAGGAATGTGGCTCAGGTGTCCTAAATGTGGAAAGACAATTTATAAAGGTGATCTGATTAATAATTTAAAGGTGTGTTTCTCATGTGGAAATCATTTTAGGTTAACTGCAAGGGAGCGGATTAATCAGGTTGTTGATAAGGACACTTTTAGGGAGTGGTTTGCTACCATGGAGTCAGATAATCCTCTTGATTTTCCCAATTACATTAATAAGATAGAGGATGTACAAAAGAAAACACATATGAAGGAGGCAGTTATAACTGGAATAGGAGAAATAGATGGAAATCCTGTTGTGATATGTGTTATGGATAGTAATTTTCTAATGGGAAGCATGGGGAGTGTTGTTGGTGAAAAGATAACCAGGGCAATAGAAGGAGCTACAAGCAAGAAACTACCAATTATAATATTTACTTGTTCAGGTGGAGCAAGAATGCAAGAAGGAATTTTTTCACTAATGCAAATGGCAAAAACCTCAGCTGCCTTATCATATCATAATAAAGCAGGACTATTATATATAACGGTGTTAACAGATCCTACAACGGGAGGAGTGACTGCTAGTTTTGCAATGTTAGGAGATATAATATTGTCAGAACCGAATGCACTCATTGGATTTGCTGGAAGAAGAGTAATAGAACAAACAATAAAACAAAAATTACCTGAAAACTTTCAAAGCGCTGAATTTCTTTTAGAGAAGGGTTACGTTGATAAGATAGTTCAAAGAAAAGATATGAAAAAGACTCTTAGCACTATAATAAGGTTACATGTAAATTGAAATTAAAAGCTAGAGGAGTTGAGGGAGTATGAATGAGAAAATGACTTCTTGGGAAAGAGTTAATTTGGCTAGAAATATAAAAAGACCTACATCCCTGGAATATATAAATAATATATTTGAAGATTTTATAGAGTTAAAGGGAGATAGGGGTTATGGCGATGATAAAGCTATTGTAGGTGGCATTGCTAGATTTATGAATAAAAATGTAACAGTCATAGGAATACAAAAGGGTAATAATACAAAAGAAAATATTGAAAGAAATTTTGGAATGGCAAAGCCAGAAGGATATAGGAAAGCATTGAGGCTTATGCTTCAAGCAGAAAAATTTAATAGACCCATAATAACATTTGTAGATACTCCTGGAGCATTTTGTGGAATAGAATCTGAAGAACGTGGTATAGGAGAAGCAGTTGCTAAAAATCTTATGACTATGAGCACCATAAAAGTACCTATAATTTCTATAATTATAGGAGAAGGTGGAAGTGGAGGAGCGTTGGCTCTAGCAGTTGCAGATGAAATTTGGATGCTTGAAAACTCTATATACTCCGTTTTATCCCCAGAAGGGTTTGCATCTATACTTTATAAAGATGCATCAAAGGCTATGGAAGCAGCAGAACGCATGAAAATAACTTCAGAAGACTTATTAAATTTGGGAGTAATTGAAAGAGTTATAAAAGAGCCTATTGGGGGAGCCCAGGAAGATCCGAACAAGATATTTTTAAGCATAAAAACAAATCTAAATGAGATATTAGAAAGAATGAATAAGGAATCCATAGAGTCGATACTAACAAAAAGATATTATAAATTCAAGAAAATAGGAAAATATATAGAATAAATTAAAAAAATATGGTAATATATGACTAATTATAATATAGTAGTACTATAAGCATTTTGTAATGATTATAATATTATTAATACTAATAATTAGTCTTATTTTGCTTTTTAGGATATAATGGAACAAATAACTTAAAAAAATCAAGTGTAACTTATAGTTGGTGTAAAATTCCAACTGCATTTATCTTTTATTTATCTATGACCGTGCCACGAATATCCTCCTTTTATAAATGGAGAGAGTGTTACGATGACTGGGCATAATAAAAATTTATAATTAATAAATTTGAGAGTGAGGGGAATATGACATATGGATAATAAACTTGTTTTACTAATTGATTCAGGAAGCGACGTACCTATTGATTTTATAAATCAACCCAACATAGTAGGACTACCTTTAGGATGTAATTATAAAGGTAAAGATATAGATGATTATTTTGGCCAAAATATAGATAGTAAGGAATTTTACGAAGGGTTAAGAGCTGGCGAAGTATATACTACATCTCAAGTTAATGTATTTAAATTTGAGGAAATATTTAGAAAATTTGCATTGGAAGGTAAGAGTGTTATTTATCTTGCGCTTTCATCAGGACTATCAGGGACATCAAACAGTGGAAAAATAGCTGCATTAAATATAGTTGAAGAATTTCCAGAAAGCGATATAACTGTTATAGACACTTTGTGTGCTAGTTTAGGAATTGGATTACTTGCATATAAGGTTTACGATATGATGAAGGAAGATAAATCTAAAGAGGAAATAATAAATTTTATTGAGAGTACAAAACTTAAAGTGAATCATTATTTTACTGTTGATGATTTATTTCATCTAAAAAGAGGTGGAAGAGTATCAGCTTCAGCGGCAGCTGTAGGAACTTTACTAAGTGTAAAACCAATACTTCATATGGATGATGAGGGAAAACTTATTCCACTATCTAAAGTAAGAGGAAGAAAAAAGGCTATAATGGAGCTTGCAAAATTCTTTATAGAAAAGAGTGGCGAAGAACCTCAACTTATAGCAATATCTCATGGAGATTGCTTAGAGGATGCAAAAACTTTAGAAGAGTTGTGTAGGAAAAGTGGTAAGGTAACTGGCTGTGTTATTAATCATTTAGGACCAACTATAGGAAGTCATACAGGTGCAGGATTATTGTCCTTATTCTTTGTTGGGGGCAATAGATAATAGTAACAAATCAGTCCATGTGAGTATATAAGTATTATAAAGGGTTATAATTATATTTAAATATATTACTTAAATATTTTAAAATGGGAGGTTGATTATGCGAAGTAAACACATACTTAGGATAATCAAAAAGTGTATAGGCAAATCCCAGCTTAATGAAAAAATAATCAATAGAAGCAACTATACCTATAATAGGTCATTAGCTAAATCATATGCTGAAACCTATGCAGAAACTCCAAATGTAAAAGAATATCCGGTGTATAAGGAAAATGATTGTACTAATTTTATAAGTCAAGTACTTGTCGCTGGTGGAATGAAGATGTAGGGATCTGATTATAGAAAGTTAAACCATTGGTTTTGCTATACGAAGAACGCATGGACATTAAAAAAGATTTCTTTGACATGGAGAGGTTCTCAATATTTTAGAATGTATTGGGGAAATAGAAATGGTGAAGGAAATAATATGGCAAATGAATATAGAGAATTAACTGTAGAAGAAGCAATAGCTAAATTTGATGAACTGTATACTTATCTAATGATAGGTGATGTTATACAATATGCAGATAGCAATAAAACAATATATCATTCCCAAGTGATACATGCTAAAGAATTTAATATGGTGTTGGATAGAAATGATATATTTGTTGCTCAACACAGTGTAAATAGAAAGCATGTATCGTTATACAATTATTTGAAATTATTAAAAAATAAAAAGGGAAGATATATATATATCTATCATTTTTAAACCTAGAAGTTTTGGAGAAGAAATTTTCCAAAACTTTTTTATATTATATAATTAGAATTCACAAATAAAAATAAGTGATATAATAGATGTAAATTAGATGTAAATTAGATGTAAATTAACGCAACATTAATGTAGAATTTATGTAAGATTAATGTATAATATACAATTTGGCGTTAGTTAATATTATTAAAGACCGAGGAGGGTTACTTATGGATAAATTAAATAGAAACGATGAATGTTGGTGTGGTAGTGGATTAAAGTATAAGAAATGCCATTTGGACCAAGATAAATATTTGGAAAAATTAAGTGATGAATATGGATATGAAATACCAAGAGAAATTATAAAATCTCAAGAGGATATAGATGGAATAAGAAAAAGCGGTGCTTTAACTAGAGAAATATTAGATATGGTTGAAGAAAAAATAACTGCAGGTATATCTACAGAGGAAATAAATAAGTGGGTTCATGAATATACAGTATCTCATGGAGCATACCCAGCTCCACTTGGATATTACGGATTTACCAAGAGCGTTTGTGTATCTATAAATGAGGTAGTTTGCCATGGAATACCAAGTGAAGAAACTATAATAAAAGATGGAGATATAGTTAATGTTGATGTTACCTGTATTTTAGACGGATATTATGGAGATGCTAATAGAACTTTTCTTATAGGTAATGTAAGTGATAAAGCAAGAGATTTAGTTGAAACAGCTAAAGAATGCTTAAGAAGAGGAATTGAAGAAATTAAGCCTTTTAATACACTAGGAGACATTGGATTTGTTATAAATGAATTGGCAACTAGTAAAGGTTATTCAGTAGTATATGAATATGGCGGTCATGGTGTAGGAAATGAATTTCATGAAGAACCTTTTGTGCCTCATATAGGGCAAAGAGGCGAGGGGATGGTGTTATTACCAGGAATGGTATTTACAGTGGAGCCGATGATAAATGAAGGGGTACCAGAAACTATTGTATTAGAAGATGAATGGACGGCCATTACAAAAGACAATTTATTATCAGCGCAATGGGAACATACTGTACTAGTAACAGAAGATGGTTATGAAATATTGACATAGTAAAAAAATTAACTGAAAAATACAAAATACCATGATTTTCATAAGGAATTTCAGTGAAATATGTCTAAAAAAGAATAATTGTTTTTCTGATTAAAGGGTAACATTTATGCTATATTATTACAAATTGTGGTATAATGGTACTTAAACGTAAGTATTGTAAATCAATATTTTATAGAAATACTTTACATTAAAATTTTTTATTATTTTAGGTAGGTAGGTATTAAATATGAAGATAATTAATGGAAGATATAAAATAATAGAGTTAATAAATCAAAATAGAACTTACTCTGTGTATGAAGCTATAGATTTAAATAGAAGTTTATCAAAAGTTAATATCTATATTCTTAATACTATTCATATAGAAAACAAATTACTTGATTTTTGCATTTCACAATATGAAAAAATATCTACTATACAAAATGATAGTATAGAGATTTTAGACTTTGGTGTTGTAATAAATACGGATAGCAAAGATAAAGAAAAAAATTTTTATTACACCACCAATGTATACAAGGAATATAAGTTGTTATTAGATTTTGTAGAGGGTGTTTCTGAAGAGGTATTAGTAGAAACTTTTTTAGAAGTTTGTAGAGTAACAAGTAATCAATGTTATGAGTATTATAAAGTTTTGCCTTTTAAAGAAGATAATATATATATTAATTCAGAAATGAAAATAAAGTTAAAAGATAGGATAACGTCTATACTTCAATCTCGAGAGGTATCAGTACCTAATTACTTTGAAGACATAGAAGAAATAATGAATGGTGACGTTAATGAGTCTAAAAAAGATATTTATTATATTAATAGATTATTAGAAATATTAATCAATATGGTACTCAAGAATAAAGGAAAGTATAGGGACAATAAAGCGTGTAAAACTATAATGAAACAAATAATTGATGATGAAGCAGAGGAATATAAAAAAATATTTGGAGATAATCTATATAGTTTGATATATAAATTATGCAGAAATCAAGAACAATATATAGGAAGCATTGCCAGAGTTATTACAGAAGTAAATAATTTATTTAATATGAACTATGAATGTAAAATAAATAATAAAAATGAAAATATAAATTTCAATATACCTTTGATAGGCAGAGATGAAGAAGCAAAGTCAATTTTAAATTCTATAAATAATATATTAAAATACCATGAATCTAATAATATTATTTTAGTTCATGGAGAAATAGGAATAGGTAAAACTAGACTATTAAAACACATAAAATATATAATGGATACTAGAGGAAACAATACGAATTCATGCTTCTACTTGCAAAGTAGCAAAGAAAAATCTAGTAGCATAATAATGAAACAATTATTAAGAGAAATAGTAAGTGTTTCAGATAAAAGCTTAGTTAGTAAATATAAAAAAGAAATAATGGCTCTTCTACCGGAACTTTATGGAGAAATCGATGAAGAGAAAAATGAAATTAGTCAAATAGATAATAAAGAAAAGTTTATTCTTATTGCTAGGATAACTTCATTTTTACAAGAACATTTTAGTCATAATCCAGGGATAATCATCATTGATGATATGAGTATGTATGATGAATTTACACTAAATATAATACATTACGTGTTAAATAATACTGTAGCAGAAAATAATATCCTTGTAGTGATAGGTTATAGAGATGGCGATTATCTTAAAAATTATAAATTTATTGATGTTTTAGAAGATATTAAAACAAAAGCTAGTTTAGATGTACATTTGAGACCTTTAACAGAAGATAAATCAACGAAGATGTTAAGCTATATGTTGAATGTTTATAAGATATCCGATGCGTTTATAGATGTATTTTATAAGTATTCAATGGGGAATCCATTTTTTATAGAGCAGGCTTTAAAAGATTTATGTGAAAGAAAAGTAATATATATAAATAGTGAAACTGGTCAATGGTACAAACTTGATAATCACGATATATATATGCCAGCTAATATGGAAGAAGTTTGTGCAAGTCAATTAAAAGATTTAGATAAACTGTCTTGTGAAACTCTAAATGCTATGTCATTTTTTTACACACCTGTATCTATAGAAGTATTAAAAGACGTGTTAGGAAGAGATGAAGAGTTTACAGATAATATAGTTAAAGACTTAGTATCTAAAGGAATTCTTTATATTAGCATTAGCGACAATGGGTTTGTATATACTTTTTATAATAAGTTCTTGAGAAATTATTTGCATAAGGATGTGGAAGATTTTCAAAAGAAAAAAAATCATAAAAAAATAGTACAGGTACTTGAAAAATATTGTAGTACAGACTTATACACTTACATTGAAGAGATAATTTATCATCTTGAAATATTGAAAGATAAAAGAAAGCTGATTTTTTATTATAAAGAAAATGAAAAAAGATTAGAAAATATGAATAGTTTAGATGAAGCTATCAAATGTAATCATAAGATATTAGATCTTATTAATGCCTTTAATAATAAAGATGAGTTTATTAAAGATGAAATAAAGGCCAATATGAATTTAGGGAAACTTCACAATGCTTTATCAGGTAAAAGTGTAGGTATAGAATATTATCTTAAGGCTAAAGATCTATGTGAGGAACAGAATTTATCAGAAATGTGTATAGATATCATGCATGAAATGGTATGGATATATGATAGCTTGGGAAATGATAAAGAAATATATTTTTATACAGAGGAAATAGCTAAGATATTAGAAAAAGTAGATTATCTTGCTGGAAAAATAAAGTATTTAAGAATAATAGCTAGAAACTTATTTTCTAATCTAGAGTACGATAAACTTAAAGAAGTATGTAATTATGGTATAAGCCTTTGTAAAGAAGAGCATATTGATTTTAAAATAGCTTTTTCAAATAATTATTGTAATGCACTAATTGCTGAAAGTAATGAAGAAGAAGCTTTAAAATTATTAAAGAAAACTGTGAAAGAATGCTATGATAAAAATTATACCAAGCCTTTGCAAAGAATGTACAATACTATAGGGGTAATATACAGTGATTATATACAGCATGGAGAAGAGGCAATAGCTTGGTTTAGTGAACTTGTTGATATATCTAGGATCAATCGGGATAGAAATTTTGAAGTAACTGCTCTTTCCAATCTCGGATTTTCAAATTATGTTTTAGGAGATTATGATAAGGCATATAAATATTTAGATAAAGCATCTAATATAGCATCTGAAGATGAATTTATATCTTTGAATTTTTATAATTATGTATATATAGGTTCTATTCTTTATAAGATGGGTAAATATTCAGAGTGTTTTAGTTATGTAGAGTTATGTAATAACTACGTAGAGAATAATTCTGTGTCAATACTAGAAATGGCCCCATACTGTATACTTTTATACTATTATTACAGTTTAATGGGCGAAAATATAAAAGCTGGAGAGTATTTAATTAAAGGAAAGCAAAGTTTTGACAATACTAACTCAATTATTAGGTATAAGATTGAGTTACTTTGTGCTATTAATGCCATGGTGTTAAGAGAAGATACTAATATCATAGATGAAGTGATTGATGCTAGTGAGAAAATATTATATATAGATTTAAGAGTATCAATGCTATGTGAAGGTATATTTAAGCTTATAAATAAGGGGTTTAATAGTGGAGCTACTAATTTATATGAATATATTAGTAAATTTAAAGACCAATTAAAGTGTGATTATAATAAACTTGCCTTAAATTATATCGGATGTATATTAAATAATGCCATGTCGGTTGAAGAATTAGAAAAATCATTAAATTCTTATAATAAAGTAAAAAATCCTAATCTAATGTGGAGAATATATTCTGAAATAGGATATAACTATTATGATAAGGGTGATAAAGCCAATGCAGCAGTCCACCTTTCTGAGGCTTGTGACATTATTCTTAATATTTTATTGCAAATTCCTAAATATTATAGAAAGTCATTTTTGAAGGATCAAAAACCTGCAATTAAGTGTTTCGAATTGCTATTACAAATAAAAAGTTATTATAATCAAGGTAGCTCATTTGAGGTAGGCGCAATAGATATAGATTCTACACAAAATATAGAGGATTTATTTCAAATCATAGTAGAAAGTGATTTTATAAATGATGAATTTATTAAATCAATAATAAAGTTTTCTCCTAATGGGTTAGAAAATATTGATAGTATTGAAGAACTACTAAATAATTTAGGAGGCAATAACCAAGATACTATGAATATCATATGCAAGTATGTTAATAATATTTGTTTATCTACTAGAGTTAGAATAATAATAGAGAACAATAATAAATTTTCAGTAGTAGCATGTAATGATGGTATTAATGAATTACCAGAAGATCTTTCCATTATCAATATAGCTAGGAATAAGGGCATGTCAATAAGAATCAATAGAAAGATGATAAATGATGCTAATGGAAACATATTAAGTTATGATGTTGAAAATAATATTAAGTCAGCTATGTGTATACCTATTACTCAAATTTCCAGTAACAGTAGAGGGATAACCAGATATGATTATACCCATGATATTTTAGGGTATATATATGTGGAGAGTTATAGAAAATTAAACAACATTAATGAAGGAACTATGAATAAATGCCTTACTATAGGCAGAATCTTGTATATGATAATTGACAAACTTAATATTAAGAGAAGTTCTACTATAGACAAACTTACTATGACATTAACCAGAAAACATCTAGAGATTTTGATTCATGAACAAATTGATAGATCATTTAACATTAATTCGGAGTTTTCAACTATAATGGTAGATATAGATAAGTTTAAAGGCATCAATGATACTTTTGGTCATAGGATGGGAGATCAGGTGTTAAGTAAGGTGTGTCAAGTAATAATAAAAAGTATACGACAAGATGATGCAGTAGGAAGATATGGTGGAGAGGAATTTATTGTTGTATTACCCGATACTGGAATAAGTGAAGCTAGAAATATTGCAGAGAGAATTAGAATAAATATTGATGAAGCTAAAATTTTGGGTGACAAAAGACCTGTAACTGTAAGCTTGGGTATAGCAAATTATCCCAATCACACAACAACATATGAAGACCTTATCGAAAAGTCAGACCAAGCTTTATATGAAGCAAAGAATAGTGGACGTAATGCTACTAGAGTTTGGAATGAATCTTATGGATCAAAAATTAGTACAACTAATAAATTAAGTGGAATAATTGTGGGCAACGATGTTCAAGATTATAAAATAGTTTCTATGGTAATTGAATTTATAGATTTAATTAATGAAAAAGCCACTATGGATGAGAAAATTGAAACTATGATTAATAGGATCGCAGAGATTATGGAGGCTGGCTTGTGCACTTTATTTACTTTAAATCATGGAAATTTGGTAAATAGATATTCAAAAGTTATGAGTAAAGGAAATAAAAATGATGAGGTTTATAATTATGGTAGAATATATTCAACAATAAATTCTGGAGAAAATGTTTGTGATGTGGATTGGGACAATGTAGAATTTTTCGATGATGTTAACAAGATTTCGAATATAAAATCTAACATGATAGTATTACTGAAAGAAAAATCTGAAGTAATAGGAGCAATATATTTAACTGTATCAATAAACCACAAAGAATTTACTTATGACGAATTAAATTTAGTAAATACTTTAGGAAAAATAATGGTACCAATTCTTAAAGACATGTAACTAATAACTAATGTAAGGGTATGAAATTAGGATTAATCCTAATTTCATACCCTTTTATGTTAACCATATGTTTAATATAAATTAATGAATATGATTTACTACAGATGATAGATATGATATATAATCTAATAAAGGAACAATTTTAAAATATTGTATTATTATTGCGTGCGTGCGATTTCAAGTTAAGACATGTTTAGCTTGAAATTTATATTATAACTATAATAATGAATATTAAAGTTTAGGAGATGAATAATAATAATAAATATTTAAAATAAGCAGGAGGAAAAATATGAAATATATAATAGGACAAATATATCATGGGTTTAGATTGGATAAAGAAGATAAGATAGAAGAAATAAATTCTGTGGCTAGAATATTTACTCATGAAAAAACTGGTGCAAGATTATTACACTTAGAAAACGATGATTCAAATAAGGTATTTACCATAGGATTTAAAACACCTCCAAGTGATGACACTGGAGTTGCACATATACTAGAGCATAGTGTACTCTGTGGATCAAGGAAGTTCCCAACAAAGGAACCTTTCGTTGAACTTATAAAAGGTTCTTTAAATACATTTTTAAATGCCATGACTTTTAGTGATAAGACAATTTATCCTGTAGCAAGTAAGAATGAAAAAGATTTTTTCAATTTAATGGATGTGTATTTAGATGCGGTTTTCTATCCTAATATATATAATACTAAGGAAATTTTAATGCAAGAAGGATGGCATTATGAATTAGAAAATGTTGAAGATAATTTAAGTTATAAAGGGGTAGTATATAACGAGATGAAGGGGGCTTTCTCATCACCGGATGGAGTTCTCATGAGAAACATTCAAAAATCATTATTTAAAAACACCTATGGGTTTGAGTCAGGTGGAGACCCAGAAGCTATTCCTGATTTATCAGAGGAGGAGTTTTTAGGATTCCATAGTAAATATTATCACCCATCAAATAGCTATATTTTCTTATATGGTGATGGAGATTTAGATAAAATGCTAACTTTTATTAATGATAATTATTTAGTTAGCTTCGATAAAAAAGACATTGATTCAATGATTCTGACCCAAGAACCTTTTGAGAAGATGAAAGAAGTTACTGAAGAATATTCTATATCCGAGGAAGATGATGAAGATGATAAGACTTTTATGGCATTAAACTTTGCAACTGGTAAATCTGTTGATGATGAACTGTATCTAAGCTTAAGTACTTTAGAATATTTACTACTTGAAACTCAAGGGGCACCGCTTAAACAAGCACTACTAGATGCTAACTTAGGAAAAGATGTTTATGGAAGCTTTGATAATAGTATCTTACAACCAGTATTTAGTATAGTAATTAAAAATACAGAAGCTAATAAAAAAGGCAAGTTTAAGGAAGTTGTTTTTGATACATTGAAGTCCTTAGTTAAGAATGGAATAGATAAAAAACTTATAGAAGCATGCATAAACATTACAGAGTGTAAATTAAGGGAAGCGGATTTTCAAGGTATGCCAAAGGGGCTATTCTATTACATGACAGCAATGGATAGTTGGCTTCATGGAGGAGATCCCTTAGTTCATCTAAGATATGAGAAGAGCATGGAAAAAATGAAAAAAGCCCTAACTTCAGATTATTTTGAAAAGCTAATAGAAAAGTATATACTAAATAACAATCATAGTTCTCTATTAATGTTAATTCCTAAAAAAGGCTTAGCAGATGAAAAGGATAAGGAGTTAAATGATAAATTGCAACAATACAAAGAAAGTTTATCTATGGAGGAGATTCAAAATATAGTTAATGAAACTAGGGGTTTGCTAAAGAGGCAGACAACACCAGATTCTGATGAAATCCTCGAAACTATACCAGTATTATCCCTTGGTGATATAAATGAAGAGGTTGAGGACTTACAAGTATCAGAAGAAGTGGTTAATGGAGTGAAAATATTAAAGCATGACGTGTTTACAAGCAAAATTGCTTATTTAAGTTTTATGTTTGATGGTAGAACCATAGCTCAAGAAGATGTTCCATACCTGAGCTTACTAAGTACATTATTAGGTAAAATAAATACAAAGAACTATAGTTATATTGATTTATCTAATGAGATATTGATAAACACAGGTGGAGTGTACTTTAAAAATGAAGTTTATGGAGATAGCAAGGAACAGCTAAAATACAGTCCATATTTTGAAGGTCATTGCAGCGTAGTTGTAGAGAAACTACCAAAAGCCTTAGAAATACTAGGAGACATAATTAAAAATACTTCCTTTGAAGATACAAAGAGAATAAGAGAACTTTTAAGAGTTATGATATCAAGAATTGAAATGAGGCTTATTGATAGAGGGCATCAAGTTGTTACTACAAGGTTAGGTTCATATTTCTCACCAGCATATTTATATATTGAAAAGACATCAGGGTATGAGTATTATAAGTTCTTAAAGAATTTTGAAAATAATTTCGATGAAACTATTGAAAAAGTAACTGCCAAGCTGGAAGCTATAATGAAAAAAGTATTTAACAAAAACGCGTTAACAGTTACAGTAACTGGTCAATCAGAAGAAGTAAAAGCTATGAAGGAAAATTTACCTAAGTTAATAGATGTACTATCAGATGAAGAAGTAGTAATAAACGAGTATAATTTTAACGAGGAAAGCAAAAATGAAGGAATGCTTACTTCATCCAACGTACAGTATGTAGCAAAGGGATACAATTTTAAAAAGCTTGGCTATGAGTACACAGGAAAGTTATTAGTGCTAAAAACTATAATTGGCATGGATTATTTATGGAATAAAGTTAGGGTGCAAGGTGGAGCTTATGGCGCTTTCGCTAATATTGTTAGAAGTGGTAACCTAATGTTTGCCAGTTATAGGGATCCAAATATTGTGGAAACGATAAAAGCTTATGATGAAGCTGCTAAGTATATAGAAGAATTCACTACTACAGATAGAGAAATGTTAAAGTATATAATAGGAACTATAAGTGAATTAGATATGCCACTCACTCCATCCATGGAAGGAGATACAGCAATAAGCTATTATATGAGAAGTATATCTAAGGATGATAGGCAAAAGGAAAGAAAAGAAGTATTAACAGTGACAGTGAAAGATATAAAGGGATTTTCAAAATTAGTATCTGATGTTATGAAAAAAAACTATTTGGTTGTTCTTGGAAATGAAGGTAAGATCAAAGCAAATAAAGATATATTCAATGAATTAGAAAGTGTATTTAACTAGGGAGGTGAAATTTTAATAAAAAGCTATGATATATTTATATTATTGTAGCTTTTTATTAAAAATAATTATGAAATGTGAAATACTTGCGGTAGGTACAGAGATATTATTAGGGGATATAG
>DAMAVY010000036.1:0-13457 GCA_032077725.1 Clostridium sp.
TAAATACAGGAGCAGTTTTATTTAAAGCTCTCACACCTTTCATAAAGAACTCTTCATCAAAATCCAAGTATGGTATAAGATCGCATTTATTTAAAATAATAGCATCCGCTTTTTCAAAAGCTAGTGGATATTTATATGGCTTATCGCAACCTTCTGTAACTGTTGAAATTAGCATTTTAGCATGTTCACCAATTTGAAACTCAGCAGGACATACAAGATTTCCAATGTTTTCGATAAATAAAACGCCTTTTTCAATATTAAGATCTTCTACTGCTTTATAAATCATAGGTGAATCAAGATGACAAGCTCCTCCAGTGTTTATTTGTGTAGTTTTTACTCCTAATGAAAGAAGGGTTTTTGTATCAAAATCTGCTTCAATATCCCCTTCAATAACATATGGTGTAACTTCATTATTTATTCCTTTAATAATTTGTATTAATGTTGATGTTTTTCCTGCACCAGGAGCACCCATAACATTTATTGCATATATACCCTTTTGAGTTAGATATAAGTTAATATTTGCAGCAACTTCATCATTCTTTTCATAGACAGACTGCATAACTTCGATTTCTTTATTTTCTGACATACCCATACTCCTATTCTATTTCTATTGATTTAATATAAAATTCTTTTCCAATTTCTGTAGGTATGCCTTCCCCATTACAGTTTGGACACTGAAATGAGAAAGGCTTTCTTTCAAAGAGACTACCACAGTTATTACATTTGAGTTTTGGAACAATGCGTTCTATGTTTAGCTTTGCATTTTTAGCTAAGCTGCCTTCAGCAATGATGTCAAAATACAATTCAATTGAGCTTGCCACATATCCAGAATAATCTCCTACAATGAGATTAATCTGTTTGATACTTTTAGCATCATTCTTCTCTGCAAATTCTTGTGCAATCTCAATTATTCTCATTGTTATAGGATATTCATGCATTGGTATATTCATCCCTATCTTTATCAAAAGATGGTGCAGTATATTCATTGTTCATGGTAAGACATTTCTTAGGACATCCTTCCACGCAGTAACCGCACTGGATACACTGAAGCCTTTGTATGCTCCATTTTTTGTTGTCTTTTTCCACCATAATTGCACCTGTAGGACAACGTCTTTGACACATCCCACAATAGATGCATTCAGGCATATTTATTTCAACTTTACCTCTTGTAATTTCAAAAGTTTCTTTTTTCTTAAATGGATATTTTACAGTGTATGGTCCATGAAGCAAACTTTTAAAAAGCGTCTTCGTCATACTTAAAATAGACATTATTTGCCCCCCTATCCAGTTATTTTTATCGTTCTGTACAGCTAATACATGGATCAATTGTAAGAACTAATATTGGTACATCAGCCAGTGCACAACCCTTTAATGTTTCAAGTAATGCTGGAATGTTTGCAAAGGTAGGTGTACGTACTCTCACACGATCTAAGAATTTAGAGCCATTTGCCTTTACATAATATATAACTTCACCACGTGGTTGTTCTAGACGGGTAAAAAACTCACCGCTAGGATTGCCTTTAATTTTAACTTTAATGTCTCCATCCGGAATTAATTTGATACATTGCCTAATTAAATCCATTGATTGAAAAATTTCACCAATTCTAACTTCAGTTCTTGCAAAGGAGTCACCTGACGCTTTCACAATTGGTTCAAAGTCTAACTTACTATAAGCTGCATAACCTTGCATTCTCATATCACTCTTGATACCACTTGCCCTAGCCATAGGACCTACTGCTCCCAAGTTGTGTGCCTGTTCTTTTGTTAAAACACCTACACCTTTTAAACGGTGCTGAACAGATGCATCATTTAAAAATACATCTGTAATCTCTTTTACTTCTTTTTCAAAAGTAATCATGATGCCATTGATTTTTTGTAACATTTCAGGGCTAATGTCTTTTCGGACGCCACCTATATCACATACTGAAAATATTACTCTTCCACCTGTTGTTTGTTCAAATATGTCAAGAACCTGCTCACGAAGTCTCCATGAGTGCATAAATAAACTTTCAAATCCGAAAGCATCTGCAGTTAGCCCAAGCCATAATAGATGACTATGTAGACGTGATAATTCTGCCCATATTGTTCTTAAGAATTTTGCTCTTTCAGGAATCTCAACTTCCATAATGCTTTCCACTGACATACAGTAACCCATGCCGTGCATAAAGGAACAGATTCCACAGATCCTTTCAGCAACAAAAGTATATTGTTGAAAATCTTTCTTATCTACAAGCTTTTCTAGTCCTCTATGAACATAACCAATTTGTGGTATAGCTTGTACAACAACTTCATCTTCCATTACTAAGTCCAAATGAATTGGTTCAGGCAATACTGGATGTTGAGGTCCGAAAGGAATGATTGTTCTCTTATCCATTATTTATCCTCCTTTTTCATATTAAATGGAGTTTTTACTGCAATTCTATAAAGATTATCGTCAAAATCCACTGAGATATTTTTAATAGTAACCCCAAACAATTCCTTTATTTCATTCTCATATAAAAATGAATAAGGATAAATTATGCTGACACTCTCAATTTCAGTGTCATATTCAATGTTTAGTCTTAAATTTACAAAGTCAAGCTCCTTGTCAAAGGAATATGTTATCTCTATATCATCCTTATTTGTACAGGAAATCGCCACTAGACGATATCCATCATTTTTAAGTCTAAGAGTTGCCGGTAAAAGTTCATTTGGAGAAATTATATTTATTACTTGTTGTTCCATGCATCCTCACTCCCTTTTATTCAATGAATAAACTACTTCTTTTTTCTTGCAAACTTTTGTCTTTCTTCTAATAATCCCAGTGCCTTTACTACTCCATCAATAATTGATTCAGGACGTGCAGCACATCCAGGTACATACACATCTACTGGTAATACTTTGTCAACTCCGCCGGCAACATTGTAGCATTCTGCAAATATTCCCCCTGAAGTTGCACATATACCTACAGCTACTACAACTTTTGGATCAGCCATTTGTTCATAAAGTTGTTTTACTACTGGGATATTTTGTTCATTAACACTGCCTGTAATTAATAAGATGTCTGCATGTTTTGGATTTCCTGTATTGACTATTCCAAAACGTTCTACATCATACAGTGGAGTAAGACATGCTAGTACCTCAATGTCACATCCATTACAGCTAGTTCCATCATAATGTAAAATCCATGGTGATTTTTTATTAAAATTCATACGAACCCACCTTACCTAAAAAATGATAAAACGACGAGATTTATCGTTCCTAAAATACCTGTTACAATCCAGCTTGATTTTAATGCAAGCTGCCATTTCACACGAGCAAATCCATTGTCTACTATTATTTCAAATAAATATACAATGATACATGCGACAATTGCAAAAACATGGCTAATAGGTGCCTTTGTAGCAAAGAACATATATACAAGTGATAATGCAAAAATCGTTTCATACCAATGTGTTATTTCAATAATAGCCAATTCTCTTCCTGAGTACTCAGTTGTAATACCTTGCACAATTTCCTGATGCCCACCATGATGTGACATACTCAAATCAAATGGTGACTTTCTAAGTTTAAATATTAATATAAATACTAGACCTAAAAATACTCCCGGCAAATATACAATTGCAGGTATGTCAGTTGTAACAATATTTTTTACAAAGAAACTTCCATTTGCATAATATAATCCTGCACCTACAAGTAAAACCATAGGCTCATATGCCATCATCTGCAAAAGTTCTCTTTCTGCGCCAACAAAACTATAAGAAGAATTTGCAGCATATCCTCCCAACACAAAAAAGATAGATCCAAGAGTTAACGCAAACATTGCTAGTAGTATATCTCCACCAATGAGAATAATTACTGTTGTATACATACCGAAAATCAATGAGATGTATACATAAAATCTATGCATTTTGTTAACCTGAATCGATTCCTTTTGAAAAAGCTTAAGGACATCATAAAAAGGTTGTAAAATTGTAGGGCCTGTTCGTCCCTGCATTCTAGCTGATATAATTCTATCAAGACCTGCGATTAATCCGCCAGCTATTGGCGTTAAAATAACAATAGCAATTACTTTTAATATCATAGAGATAGACATTAACTAACCACCCCCCAAATCATAAGCATAACAAAGATGCACATAATGGCAATGGATACTAGGTTACTCCACATTGTTAATTTATTACTTCCAAATAAGTCTTCAATATACCAGTTGCGGAGCACTACTTTTTGCGTTGTATTTCCCATGCTGTAAAAGTTTACATTATCCCCAGTATTTCCACCAGCCATATAGATAGGTGTGATTCTTCTTTTATCTTTCTTAAGAACAGGAATAAAGCTAATTGGCAATATAATAAGCATACTAAGCATGAAAAGCATAATTTTTATATCGCTTGTACCAATAGGTATTGACGCTGTCACACCAAATGCATTGGTTAAATACGGAATTAATGCATACTTAGATACCAGTGGAAAACCTAGACATGACACAACAACAAGTCCTGTCAAAACTGCAATTGGTAATTTTTCTTCTGTGAATAATTCATGTTTTGTTATATTTTTTTCATTAGCACCTGAAACAAGCTTTCCCATCCATTTTGTCCAGTAGAAAAGTGTTGCAGCACTACCATAGGCTAGGATAACTACAATAACGATGTTATTTGAATCAATGAATGCCTTCATAGCTACCCATTTTGATATTAACATACCGAAAGGTGCAAGAAACATACCTGCAATTCCAATGAGCATGCATAATGAAAGTTTTCTTGATACATGTTTTAAAATGTCCATATCTTCAACATTTCTGCTGCCAATCTTATGTTCTGTAGATCCTACTGCTAAGAACAATAATGATTTTGATATAGCATGGAATATAACAAGCAAGATTGCTGCCCATAATGATTCCTGCGTTCCTACACCTGCACAGATCACAATAAGTCCTAGGTTTGCTATAGTTGAATATGCCAAAACCTTCTTTGCGTCATTTTGTGAAATTGCCATTAGTGAACACATTATAAATGTAAGGGCACCAACTATTGTTACCATACGTCCTACGGTGGTTGGCCCAAGTAGTGGTGAAATTCTAATCAAAAGATAAACACCAGCTTTAACCATTGTAGCAGAGTGAAGCAATGCTGACGATGGTGTTGGAGCTACCATTGCGCCAAGAAGCCATGACTCAAACGGCATTTGCGCAGACTTTGTAAGTGCTGCCATTGATAGTAAAAATGCTGGTATCATAATTAACGCATTTGGTTTTAAACTTGTAAATACTGATAATTCCAATGTTTGATAATTCATACCTATAAATACTATTGCTATTGCAAAAGCAAGTCCACCACCAAGGTTTATAACCAAAGCGCGGAAAGCATTATTTTTTGCTTCATCAGTTTTGGTATATCCAATGAGTAGAAATGATGAGAATGATGTAATTTCCCAACAGAAATACATCCATGTTAAATTGTTACTTAATACTAGTCCAAACATAGCAGAAATAAATAAGAATAGTACAGAAAAAAAGAAGTTTTTTCTTTCTGGATATTCATCATGGCGAAGGTGATACCATTTCATATATCCAACTGCATACAGGCAGATGAGACTCCCGATAACTCCAACAATCAAAAGCATGATTGCAGTAAGTTTATCAAAAACAATGGCTGTCCCAGCTTCAATGCCAGTTTTTTGCGTAAATTCAAACCAAAGTAATAAAGGTGTTTGAATCATTGCAAAAACAGAAACCAAATATCTTTTGTTTTTAATACCGATATAAATGATGTATAAAGCTAACACCACTTCTAGTACGGCTATGACACTGTCAATAATCTCTTCGTTACCAAAGGATAACAATAGTCCATCTTTAAAATAGTAGCATACTGTAACAATTGTCAGGATTGCGGTAATCAAAGCACAAAGTCTTACTAGGCCGTCTCTGAGTTTCACTTGCTTAACAATTAATACCATAATTGATGCTATTAATGGAAATAAAATTAATAGTAAAATCAAATTCATCTTGCATCTCCTTAATTTTTTTATTTTAGATATCTTCTCAACTGTACCAATTTTCTTTTTATTCTGTATTACCTTATTTTATCATATTTAACGAAATAAAACTAATTTTTTTGTAAAATCGACAAATTATTTTTTGAATTATACCCTATATCATTTTACAAGGATTACAATTTGGTGAAATTTCAGTACAAATGAACTAATTTGTTGAATTTTACTATTTACGTAATAATTTATTTACCCTTTAATTAATACTTATTAGTAGTGATTATAGTAGTCTTGCATTATATTCTTCATTTACAGACATCACATTTAAATGTAAAAGCAACCAATAACTATTAATTATTGGTTGCTTTTACTTTGTGATTTATTAATAAATTAGTTCATAAGTATAAATGTTTAACTAAAAAGTTCTTCTAATTCTCGGCGATTAGGTTCAGTGCTTTAGCGTTTTGTTTATATTTATATTGATTTAATACTATTTATATTAGTTAATTTCTTATAATTTACAAGTGTTAACTTTTCATTTACAACGGATACTTCGCCATATCTAACATATCCCATTTTTTCATATAGATAGCAGTTACGTTCTTCAGTTAATATAGTATCAAGCTCCCAGGCTTCTGCCTGTGGATATATAAGCTCAAGACGTTTCATTGTTTCTTGTGCAATGCCTTTATTATGATATTCTTCTAGAATGTTTATGATATGAAGCCTCATCAAACCGGATTCCTTTTGGTAAACAAAGATGCTACCTACTAAAGCATTGCCATAAAAAATTTTATAATACTCTCCAATTTCGAATCTTCTTAAGAATCTTTCCATTGATTGCGTTACTGGGCTTGTTTCATGATCTTCATATTTTTCATATATAGGCATAAAAACTTTCTTTTGTAGCGATAGTAATTCTTCAGCATCAGAAGCTGTTGCTTTTCTAAGTGCAATATTTGATTTTAGCATTTGAAACAAAACATCAAAATATTGATATCCAATAAATTCACCATTTTGAATCATTTCTAAAATCTCATTTTCAGTAGCCCACTTTGCATCGGACACTTCGTCATATTGAGGCTTTAAGTCATTAATATCGACATTTTGCCTAACTAGCCAAACATCAGTGAATCCACAAAAAAATTTTACTGTAAAAATTTTTTCAACTTTAGTTATATCCAAATCAACACCTAATTCTTCTTTTGTTTCACGAATAGCAGCAGCTTTGCTATTTTCCCCAAGTATTACAGAACCAGCAACAGAACAATCCCACATATTGGGCCATAATTCTTTACATTGTTGCCTCCTTTGGATTAATAATTGCCCATCGTCATTAACAATCCAAACTTGAATTACTAGGTGGTAATCACCTTTTTTCATTGGAATACCTCTTTTATGAGTCTGTCCAGTTTTCTGTCTATACTTATCGTAAATATCCCATAATTCCATAAATTAATCCCCCGTAATTAACTAGTTAGTGTTAGTATTTTTATATTTATTTGTATATTATAACATTATATTCCTTAAAAAAGAACGTTTAAACTATAAAAAAGCTAGTCATAGTGTAATTTACACTGTAACTAGCTACTTAATCTCATAATTATGAACATATGTTGTGGCTAACTCATGACAAAGTCACAAGAACCCATGACAATTCTTCATGTTAATTTATATGATTTTTCTTCTTTTACGGAAAAATGAAACCATGGCGAATATAATTAATCCTACTATACCTATTGCAAAGAATAAGTAAGTTAATGGTATTAGGAAAAATGGCTCTATAAGAGTACCATCCGCTGCTACTTCAGATCCTATGATGGCATATGAAATTGCACAAACAATTCCTAAAATAAATGGTATCCCAGGTAAAATATATTTTTTCATTTTGAAAACCCCCTTATTTACTATACCTAAATTATATTACACCTCCATGTGTATGTCAATATAAATTTATCGATTAACAATAAGTTTATATTGATTAATATCATTTGATAGAAAAATTCGGGTGAATTATTAAACTTATAGAGTGACTTGTAGAACGATGAGCCACTTTGTAAAACTAAAAGCCATCTTTTATATAACTCCAGCTTCTAGAATGCTAAATTTTTGCAAATCACAATCTATCTCAGCCTTTGCACCATAAGGTATTGTAAACATTGGTGCAGTATGTCCAAAATTCATATTATAGAGAATAGGAAGGTCAACAAGCTTTAATTCATCCCTAATTATTTTAAGTATTACATTTTTATATTCTTCGTAGTAAAGATTATCATATGGCTTTCCAAATATTACTCCCTTAACCTTTTGTAAAATTCCTATGGTACCATAATTACGAAGCCATGCTTCAACATATGAAGGCTCAGGTTTTTCTTCAGAGGTTTCAAAGAAAAGTATACAATCTTCAAACACTTCAAGCTTAGGCCATAATTCGGTACCTTTTATCATTTCTAACACTTCTAAACAACCACCTAACAAATGGCCTTGAACTTTACCTTTACCCTGTAATAATTCATATCCCGTATTAGATTTTACATCTCTTTTAATAAGTCTATTTTTTTCTTCCCATGGCAAATACTCACTTGTCCATATTGGAGATGATTCAATAACACCCAAAGGATTGTTCTCAAATAAAGTTTTACTTATCCAATTTTTAGTATACTCAAACATAGCCACATTTTCTGCAAATTCAGCTAAAATAGAAGGTCCATAGAAACTTGATATACCTGCCTTCAAGCATATAAAATGTGTAATTGTAGTATCGGAATATCCAATAAATATTTTAGGATTGCTTTTTATTACTTCATAATCTATATATGGAAGCATTCTTACACTTTCATTTCCACCAATACAAGAAAAAATAGCTTTAATTGAAGGATCTTTAAACGCCATCATTAAATCCTCAGCTCTTTTTTCTGGGTGATTATATAAATAATCTGTCCCCTTAAGAGTATTTTCCAATTCTCTAACTTCTAGCCCAAATTCCTCTTGAAGTCTTCTTTTTCCAACTTCATATCTCCAAAGTATATCACTATCACCTGCACCACCCCAAGACAAACTAATAGTTGCAACTTTATCTCCCCTATTTAGCTTAGTGGGTTTTGTTAAATACATATTCTTCACCTCCATGTGCGTAGGTTCTCAATCTATATCTTTAAAGTCACTATTTTCTATTAATTCTTTTGATACTGTACCATTATTATTAGTAAGCTTATATGCTTTAGCATTTAAATCACTTTTTAATATTCTAAATTTATTATCTTTAACCACCAAAGCACAGTTATTTTCTAGTGCAATACCTGTTAAATTCTGTGACTTCATCATATCATCAAAGCCATCTCTTCCCTTTTCATTATAATGAGGACAGTGAATTGCATCTATTAGCCCTATACCTTCAACTTGAGTATAATCCCACCATCCTTTACTGTTTCTGATAGTATTACTATCACTATGACCGTATTTAAACCAACATATTGAGCCTGCACTAAGTCCTGATAAGACTATGCCTTTTTCATAGGCTTCTTTTAAATAGAGGTCAACTTTTTTACTTCTCCAAATATCCATCATCTTCGCAGTATCGCCGCCACCAACATATATAAGGTCTGTTGAAAGAATTTTATCTTTAATTTCCTCATTAGTTTTGTTATTACCTACTAAAAGTAGTGAATCTGTCCTGCAACCTAACTTTTTTCCATAAACTTCATTGAATGAATCAATATATTCCTTAGAATCTCCACTGGCAGTAGGAATAAATAATGCTTTAGGATTATTTTTACCTGTAGCTTTTACTATGTATGTATCCATAGTAAAAGTTTCTAAATTGCTTAAGTGTCCTCCGCCCATTGCTATAATAGTTCCCATTATTTTTCCTCCTTCAATATATGTAATTATTTTATTATTGTAACACAATATTCCATAAATGACACTCTAACTTCATATTCTGTGAGCATAAGTTAAGTGACCGATTAAATCAATGATTTTGCTATTGGAATTTGCTCTACCAAATTCATATGAGATAGAGTTCCTTTTCAGCTCATTTGAGATAAATTTCATTAGAGTTAATAGTACTAATTACTAAGAAAAACCTTGCAAACCCGCATGATGACAACAACTTTTTAAAATGTTAAAATGTTAAAATGTTAAAATGGTAAAATGTTAAAATGTTAAAATGGTAAAATGATAAAATTGTAAAATTTTAAAATGGTAAAATGGTAAAATGTTTAAAATTTCCCTTTTTAAAAAGTTGCATTTTAAAAAGGGAAATTATTTGCAAGTTATATATTTTCGTTTTTCAATACATCAATGATATTTTCTTTCTTTACCTTTGAACTTGAATATATCATTGTTAAAGTAACAATTGCAAATACGGCAATTATAGCAACAATAACGCTACCCCAAGGAATAGTAAATTCAAACTCGAAGGAATTGTTTAATACCTTGTAAATCAAGTACATCAAGAAAAAGCTTATGGGTAATCCATAAAGCAAACCCTTAACACCATAAAATAAGCTTTCATATTTAATCATTTTATTGAAACCTTTAGGTGTCATTCCAACAGATTTTAACATTGCAAATTCCCTTCTTCGAAGAGAAATGCTGGTTGATATTGTATTAAAAATATTCGCCATGCAAATAGCAGCAATAAGAGCAACAAAGCCGTAAAAAAATACAAAAATAAGAGTAATATTCTCATTGTTTTGCTTGTTTATTGCTGCAACATCATATAAATCCACATTTGAAATTGAGGTAGATTTTTGGTATTCTTTAATGCTTGACGTAAGACTGGTAGGATCAGAGCTTTTGATGAGCATATCCACATCTGTATTGTAATCCCCATATTTTTGATGGTCTAACATACTAGCAAATACTTCTTCTGATACTATAAGAGTAGCTTGATTTACATCATTTAGCATTGTTCCACCTATAGGAGTCTTATCTGTTAACGCTACTATCTCTAATATAGTATTATTAGGATTATCTTTCTCTACATCAGCAAATTTCAATTTTTCTCCTACCTCAATATTAAAGCGATTCATACGAAGGTATTTATCATTTGCTGTTTTTGTAGTTATGGTATTAACAATTATGCCACAAGGATTTTCTGTATCCTTTAATCGAGTAGCAGATGTTCCTGATTCTATTGCATATCTATTAAGCGTCACATCGTCAATAGATATTATCTTGAAGTGGGTTTCATATGTTTTTGTGTTTTGCTCTCCATAAAGAATTGTTTTAATTTCATCTGGGATAAACCTACTTTCAATATCCACTCTAGCATCCATGGTATGTTCAATTATACTCTCATCCGCATAGTCCATTTTTGCTATTGCAGTATAAAAATCTTTTTTCTCCTCTGCTGTAGAAGAAGACACTACAGATACTTTAATATCATATGGTTCGCCAGCAATTGCAAGTTCAACTGATTTTCGAAAAAATAAAGACATTGAGGAAACGGACAAAAATAGAACAATACTAATGACAAGTGAAAATATGGTAGCCTTATATCGACGACTGTTTCTCTTTAAATTTTTAAGACCTAGCTCTGCTTCAAATCCAAATATTAACCGAGTTATCTTAGAAGTTTTCACAGTCTTACTTGTTAACTTTACATCTTTTGATTGACGTATTGCATCTACTGGTGAAATCTTAGAAGCTCTTTTGGCTGGAATATAAACTGAAATTAATATAGTAAGTATGGATAAAAGCACTGAAGAAAGAATTGCTAAGGGAGAAGTTACAAGCTTAAGCTTAACGCCTTTACTAACAATATCCCCCAAAAGAGGCTGTACAAAAATAAAAGTTATCCCCATGCCTATCATTCCAAATACTATACCTAGTGGAATCCCTATTATTCCAACAACAAAGCCTTCAAAAAATACAGAACTACTTTTTTGCTTTTTAGTAGCACCAACACTAGCAAGAATTCCAAGATGACGACTACGTTCAGATATTGAAATTGCGAAGGAATTATATATCAGTGCCACCGAGCCTATAATAATAAAAACTATCACCACCGCCGCAAAACCATATAAAGTAGAGAGTAAATCATCATTCATGATTCCATAGTAATGCAAAAGATCTCCATTGTAGTTTACATTTTCACTAGGAATCCCAAGACTACTAGCAAGTGCATTTGCCTCTTCATTTACTTTTTTACTCACTTTTTTCCAAACTACTGAAATATCTACAGTATCTGCTGATGTAAATTCATTTTTATCTAGATAAGTAATAACTGTATAACCTGGTGACCAGTAGAGTTCAAAGTTTGGCTTTTCAATGATTCCTGTTACAGTATATTCTTTTGTCCCTTGAGGAATAAAAGTTTCACCACTTTCATTCTCATTTTGATTTTCAAAACTACAATCTTGGGAAAGCAAACTCATTTCGTTACTTGCATCCAAGTAACGCTGTCCAATATCCCACTTTATTGTATCTCCCACTTTATAATTCACTCCACCATTTTCGGAAATATGTGATGATAATACAATCTCATCTGAGTTTTGGGGAAAACGCCCTTCTATTAGTTTCAAATTAAAGGCTTTAAAGCCTTCCTGATCAAAGGATTTTATAAAAAGATATGGTTTGTCTTGATTTTTTGAACCTTTAAGGATGGCATATCCTATATCCTTGCTGAGAGACGCTGTAGAAGTATTTTTATCATTCATTACTTCATCAATGTTTTCACTGGATACATTCTTGTATTGTACATGAAAGTTCCCCGTATTTTCTATGGAATTTCGTTGCATCATATTAAGGAAAGACGTTGCAAATGTAGCTACTGCGGTAATCATAGAAACTGATAATATAACACCTATGATGGTAACTATGGTACGCTTTTTATTCAGCTTCAAATGACGAAGGGTCAAAGAATTCATGATGTTCATCTGCGGATCACCTCATCCTTTGTTATATGACCATCTTCAATGGAGATAATTCGATCTGCCTGAAGTGCAATGCGTTCATCATGGGTAATTATTATTAATGTCTGGTTATATCTCTTATTGGACTGCTTTAAAATTTCTACGATTTCTCTACTGTTTTTACTATCAAGATTTCCTGTAGGTTCATCAGCAAGCATGAGGGATGGGTTATTTATTAATGCTCTACCAATGGATACACGTTGCTGTTGTCCTCCTGAAAGCTGATTTGGCAGATGGTTTAATCTATCACTAAGTCCAAGGGTGCTTATTATTTCATCAAGCTGCCCCTTATCTTCTTCTCGCCTATCTAGAAGTAGTGGTAGGGTAATATTCTCTTTAACGCTTAGAACTGGTATAAGATTATAAAATTGATATATAAGTCCGATTTGTCTACGTCTAAAAATGGCTAGCTTCGTTTCATCAAGGGCATAAACATCTGTATTTTCAACAAAAACATTACCACTTGTTGGGGTATCAACACCACCTAATATATGCAAAAGTGTTGATTTACCTGAGCCGGATGGCCCAATGATTGCAACAAATTCACCTTTTTCTACAGAAAAGTTA
>DAMAVY010000037.1:0-13283 GCA_032077725.1 Clostridium sp.
AATGACAAGCAACTACTCTTCCATCATCAAGTTCCATAAGTTCTGGCTGAATAATTTCGCATTTAGCCATCTTTCTAGGACATCTATTATGAAAAGCACATCCTGATGGTATATTCATTGCACTAGGGATTTCACCTTCAAGCCTTATTCTTTTAATATTTCTATTAGGATCAGGTACTGGTGATGCAGACATGAGTGCTTCTGTATATGGATGTTTTGGAGAATCAAATATATCCTCCACATCACCCTTTTCTACTATTTTTCCAAGGTACATTACTGCTACCTTACTACTTACATGCTTTATTACACTTAAATCATGTGATATAAATAAATATGACAGCCCAAATTCATCCTGAAGATCCATAATTAAATTTAGTATCTGCGATTGGACAGACACATCTAAAGCTGATACGGATTCATCACATACCACAAATTTAGGTTTTGTTGCTAATGCTTTAGCTATAACAATTCTTTGCCTTTGTCCTCCACTAAACTCATGGGGAAATTTTTTTCCATCCAGTTTAGATAGTCCCACCATTTCAAGTAATCTACCTACTTCTTTTTTATATTCTAGTGGATCAACTATTTTGTGTATTTGAAGTGGCTGAATCAAAATATCTTCAATAGTCATTTTATAATCTAGTGCAGAATATGGATTTTGAAAGACTACTTGCAAATCTTTTCTAAGCTTTCTAAATTCCCTGTTACTTATAGTACTAATATCTCTTCCATCCAAGAGTATCTTTCCATCAGTTGGTTCTAAAAGTCTTAATATTAATCTCCCTATTGTTGATTTGCCACTTCCTGATTCCCCAACAAGGCCAAGGGTTTCTCCTTTTTCTATGATAAAGTCTATACCATTTACTGCATTTACAATGCCTTTATTCGCACCAAAAATTTTATCTTTAATTTGAAATTGTTTTTTTAAATTTACTACTTCTATCATGGCTCTTCTCCTTTTCAAAGGTCATTTACTAATCCATAATATGAGAATTCATTGTCATTGTATCCAATATGATTTGACCAATATTCTCCATTCTTTCGTAATTTATGTTATCTATTCTATCAAAGCTACTATTAACACCCTCTGTAAAAGAATTTCCTACCCCAACAGTTGAAAGTGCATTTAATCTCATATTATATATTGCCCACGACATTCCATATCCTTGGTAATGCCTTTCATATTTTACATCATTGTGTTTTAATCTCTTTTCTATCTCCAATCCCATGAGATAAGTACTTTTGTTTATCCTTTGACTTGGAAAAGTTATAAAATCTAGTGTCTTATCCTCCCTATAACCTGGGTAGGCTATATCAAAATAATAATATCCACCCGAATTAGCTAGATCCACGGGTATATTATTTGTCATACTAAAATTATATGAACCATTAGTATCCGAGCTTGCCACCCCATTACACTCATTGTCCCAAAACATAAACTGAATTGATTTTTCTAATGGTTCCTCGGTAAGTGACAATTGCCTTGCCACCTCCAGTGCTGTTGCAGTAGGAGTTGTTGTCATTGCATATGGACTTCCTTTGTCACTGTTATATACACCATCATAACTTGCCCCTATTACTATTAACTCGCCAGGTTCTTCATATGTTTTGCCTTTACCAGGTAAAAATGCAGTAATATTTCGTCCCTTATACTTAGGTAACTTTGGATAGTCTAAATTTATTTCAACTTCTTTGTAACCAGATTCTAACTCAGCCCTTAAATCATCAAATGGAACAATGGAAGTGAATTTATAAAAATATGCATCAATATTTGAATTGTAGTCTTCACCCATTATAAACTGTATATCAATATTTTCCCCTGATTTATTTTTTATGGAATTAGGTTCATAAAATCCCTGAGATGTAAAAGGATCCATATAATCCTTCTCAATGTAAAAACAATCTGTACCTTCTGGTACATTTGTAATATTTTCTTTGTCTGTAGCAACTCCTTTGTAATTCAATTCTTCCTTTTCAGTACCTTCAAAGACGCTTTTACTTACAGTTGCAATTGTAAAGTCTTTATAAAGCTGGTAAGTCTTTTTCTCACCATTTTTGTCTATAAGCTTTATCCATCCTGAATCAATTACCATAGGGGACAAAATTGCAGGGTAGTTTGCTTCTGTACCGTCTTCTAACATCATTTTCAGAGGGATATCTAAGGTATTTACTTCATAGCCATATGACTTTAACGTGCTAATAATATATTCTCCAGCTAAATATCCTCCTTCAGTTCCAGTTATCCTCCCGCCATACTTGTCCTTTGTTAGTTCCTCAACATGTAATTTAGCCTTATCTATATCAAATTTATAAAGACTTGGATTCCATGGTATTATCATATATGTAATAATCACTATTATAATTGAAAATTTTATAATTACTGGTTTATAGCATTCCTTAATATCTTTAAGCTGAGAAATAAACATTCTTGGTGAAACTAGATAAGAGATTTTTCTAATGGAACTAATTACTCTAGACTCTCTCTTTTGAAACTCTATTCTCAGTCCTTCTCCTATAAGGTTTATTCCAATGATTGCAATGCTAAAAACTAATACAGGATAAAGAGTCATCCAATATGTTGATTCATATTTTTGAGCATTTAATGCAATTCTAGAAAGGGTACCTCCCCATTCTGGTTCTGAACCCATAAAATAATTTGTTGTAAAAGCTAATTCCTTAATTTGTCTTGTTACTCCAACAAAAACATAAAGAACAGCTAATTGTGCAATTAAAAATAATGCCATTCCCATCTCTTTAAAAAACAAACTTATACTAGTTGGTATTAAATGTGGTAGTACATTCTGACATGCTATCTGTAGCTTTGTCTTTCCAATAGCTATCTCACCTTCAATAAAGTCTTCTTCCATTATCATCTTAGTTGAATCCTCAATCATTCCAGCAAGCTTAGCCCAACCCACAATAGTAAGTACTATTGCAAAGGAAAAAATGGATTTATTCATTCCTTGATTTCTGAAATATCCTATGTTTAAAATTACAAAGCTAAATAAAAGCATAGGTATCGCAGTAAAAAAAGTATTAAATATTTTTATTATATTTGAAATAAACTTTGAGCCCATTCCTCCCGCGAGTCCAAGTGGAAGAGCTAAAATCATTCTAAATATAGCTATCAGAAGCGTAAGTTTTAATGTATTTCTCGTTCCATATACTAGTCTTGCATATACATCCCTTCCAGCATCATCCGTTCCAAGGATATTGTCCTTGTTAGGAGACATTGGATTTCCAACAAATTTTTCCACTGTCTTTCCTTCCACTTTACACTCTACATACTTAGGTGCTTCTTCATAAAGTGGATCCTTGTCAGTAAAAAATCCTGGGCATAATGCAACAAATATTAAAAATGTTACAATTATGCTGCCAATAAATAAAGGATAATTTATTTTTCTCATTGCATAGATACCTCCATTAAAATGATATTCTCATAGGGTAATATTACCCAATTGCATTCTAATCCCAAATAATATATGTTATTTATAATTTTAACTAAGAATCAATTATTTGTCAAATTGCCTTCATCAGTAAATCAACATGATTTTACAATTTTTTAACTCTCAATTCTCACAATATAAAAAGCTAACAAAGATTAACAATTAATAATCTTTGTTAGCTCATATTTACTTTATTTAACTAAATAAAAATAATACTAGTGTAATTTTATGGACATTTGAGTTATAATTCCAAGATAAACAGTAAGAAAATGAAATATATATTTTTAAAAAATATTAAAATATATACTAACACTTAAAAAATGTAAATAAAAACATTGTACTTTGTATTAATACATATAAAAAAAAGAAGTAAATACAAAGTATTTACTTCTAAATGTTAAAGTTATTGATACTCCACCATGCCGTCTTAACAGTGTATCTGAACCCTGTCTACCAGGGGTGGAATCGTCTTATTACTTCTGGTACTTGCTATAAATAGCAAGTCTACACTTCATAATAAGAACATCAACCACAATGTGAAAATGTTGGCTCAACATAAACCATTGCCACGAACACAGCAGATTAATCTTTGATATTATTATATATTAAAGATACATAAAATGCAATTATAATCTGTAAAATATCAAAGGTATCAATTACTTTATTAATGTATTATATCCGCAAAATCTATAAATATTCCTAATTACTTTTTTCTACTTTATTAACATCTATTCCAAGGTCTCTAAGTTGTTTATCATCAACATTATTTGGAGCTTCACTCATTGGGCAGTAAGCATTTTGGTTTTTAGGGAAGGTAATAACATCTTTGATGTTATCTGTTCCTGCAAGGAACATTACCATTCTATCAAGTCCATATGCAAGTCCGCCATGTGGAGGTGGTCCAAATTTAAATGCCTCTAATAAGAACCCAAATCTCTCCCATGCACTTTCATCAGTAAATCCTAATAGATTAAATATCTTTTGTTGAAGATTAGTATCGTGAATTCTGATACTTCCTCCTCCTAGTTCTTCTCCATTTAATACTATATCATATGCCTTAGCACGAGCTTTTTCTGGGTCAGTGTCTAAAAGTCCCAAGTCTTCATCCATTGGCGCTGTGAATGGATGATGTATAGCTACAAATCTCTTTTCTTCATCGTCATACTCAAACATTGGGAATTCTGTAATCCAAACAAAGTTAAATTCTTTATTTCCCTCTAATATTCCTAGTTCTTTAGCAAGCTCAAGTCTTAGTGCTCCTAAAGTTTGAAGTACAATGCTATCTACATCTGCAACGATTAGAACTAAGTCTCCTACTTCTGCTCCTGCAGTAGACAATATTTTATTCATTTCTTCTTCTGAGAAGAACTTCGCTATTGGAGATTTAATTTCTCCTTCTTTCCATGCAATCCATGCAAGACCTTTAGCCTTATAAGTTTTAACAAACTCACCTAACTTATCAATTTTCTTTCTTCCCATATCAGCACAGTTTTTAGCTACTATAGCTCTTACTGAACCACCATTATCAATAGCTCCTTTAAATACTGCAAATTCTGTACCCTTTACTACTTCAGTAATATCTTGTATTTCCATTCCAAATCTTAGATCTGGTTTGTCACTACCGTACTTATTCATAGCTTCTGCATATGGCATTCTTTTTATTGGAAGTTTAACATCTACATCTCTAACTTCTTTGAACACTCTCTTAAGTAAACCTTCATTTATAGCAATAATATCTTCCATTTCAATGAAGCTCATTTCCATATCTATTTGAGTAAATTCTGGTTGTCTATTTGCTCTCAAATCTTCATCTCTAAAGCATTTAACGATTTGGAAGTACTTATCATATCCAGATACCATTAATAATTGCTTGAAAATTTGTGGAGATTGTGGAAGTGCATAGAACTTTCCTGGATAATTTCTACTTGGAACTAAATAATCCCTAGCTCCTTCTGGTGTGCTCTTAGTTAGCATTGGCGTTTCCATCTCTAAGAATCCATTTTCATCTAAGTAGTCTCTAACTACCTTGGCAGTTTTATGTCTAGTAATAAAAATCTTTTGCATGTCAGGTCTTCTAAGATCTAAGTATCTATATTTTAATCTTATATTCTCACTAGCATCTAAATTTTCTTTAATATATATTGGTGGAGTTTCTGATTCCGAAAGAATTTTAATACTCTCGCCTCTAAGTTCAACAAGTCCTGTAGGTATGTTGTTATTTGGAGATTCTCTTTTAATTACCTCTCCAGTAACAGCGATGCAATACTCAGATTTAACTAAATCAGCTTTTATAAACGCTTCCTTATTTATTTCTTCACCAAATACAACCTGTAATATTCCAGTTCGGTCTCTTAAATCCACAAAAACTAAACTTCCTAAATTTCTTTTTCTTTGAACCCAGCCCATTACAGTGATTCTTTCAGAGATATTTGACTCTCTTACTTCACCACACATGATGGTTCTCTTAAGTCCATTAAGTGATTCACTCATGTAAATTCCTCCTGTTTAATCATTTCAAGTACTTATTTTATATAATATTATAATATCATATTTTAACTAATATAGGGTATTAAGCAAATCAATCTTTCTTGAAATCATTTCATCAATTCTTTTATTATACTCTCTTACATCTTTAACATTTGCAAAACGTTCTATTCTATTTTCATCTGGGAATACAACCTTTGAAACGCCATCAGCACCAAGAGCTATGATTGTTTGCTTTTCTTCGATCATTTGAATATTATATATGCATATTTTTTCATCTCTACAGTAACCTACATTTTCCATGTTGCCTACCATATTCTTTTGTCTATACATATAATAAGGTTTCATTCCTAAATCTTGGGATAATTTTTTTGTAGCTTCATACATAGCATTAAGTTCTTCTTGTTCCGGAATTGTAAATATATTTTTATTAACTAAATTCTCATGTAACCTAGAACCTCTTTTAACAGACATCCCGTGAATAGTAACATTATCTGGATTTAATTTTAATATTTCTTTACAGCTATTATTGATATGACTTAATTCTTCTCCTGGAAGTCCTACAATCATATCCATATTAATATTATCAAATCCATGTTTTCTAGCTAAATTAAAGCATCTTTTAACCTCATCACTACTATGATTTCTTCCAATAAGCTTTAATGTATCATCATTCATAGTTTGTGGATTTATACTGATTCTGTGAACATTATATCGCCTCATAGAGTTTAGTTTTGTCTCACTAATACTATCCACTCTTCCACATTCCACAGTAAATTCTTTAATATTTTTACCTTGAACAAAATTAGTATATATCTTATTAAGTATATCTTCAAATTCTTCATCATTTACTGATGTAGGTGTGCCTCCACCAAAATAAACACATTCTATAGTTAATGATTTTTCCTCAATGTATTTACTAATAGCTCTTATTTCTTTTGTAAGAGCTTCTAAGTAATCTTTAACTATAGGCTTACAAGAACCTATTGGATTTGAAGTAAATGAGCAATATACACATCTCGTTGGACAAAATGGCATTCCTATGTATAAACTTATAGTATCTTTTTCTTTATTAACTACACTTTTTTCATACTTAGCCACATCTATACACAATTGTGTCTTCTCTGCCTGAGTTTCGTGCCTTTGTTTAAATTCTTCTATTATTTCTGTTTCAGTATATCCTTTTTCTAAGAGATTTAAAGCCTTTTTAGATGGCCTTATCCCTACTAACGTACCCCAAGGAAGTGTCTTTCCCGTTAAGTTTCTAAAATACAAAAACACAGCTTTCTTTACTTCTTCTGAAGGCTTATAATCTCTGTCAATTGTATAATTATCATCTTTCTTTGCACTATGAATAGAAACATTGTCCTTATCTATATCTATAGATAAATCAAAATCTTCATCCACAAACTCTATATTCATAAAACTAAAGAATAAATTCACCATAAGAAAAACATCATATCTAAAGGTCATATCATTTAATTTTATCTTAATAGATTTTATATTTTCTATCATTTATATCAAATCCTTATTACTTAATTGTCTTTAATATTAAAGCCTTTTTTTCTCGCTTTGCTCGCAAGGACACTCCGCCTCACATGCATTATTAAGGAAACTCCGCCTCACATGCGTTCGGTGGTGCCATTTTGCAATTTTCCTTTTTCTCGCAAGGACATTCCGCCTCACATGCGTTCGGTGGAGTAAGTTCGAGAACCCAAATCGAAGATTTGGACTCTCACTTAACTTCGAAGAGCCAAATCGAAGATTTGGGGTGTCACTTACATAAATGGGTTTTCATTTCGTTCTTTACCTATTGTTGTACTTGGTCCATGACCTGGATGAACCTCTATATTATTGCTAAGTACCATTAATTTATTCTTTATACTTTCAATAAGAACATTATGATTCCCACCTGCTAAGTCACTTCTTCCAACAGATCCTTTAAATAAGGTATCACCAGTAAATAAACTTTCACCAATTAAAAGACTAATTCCACCTGGAGTATGTCCTGGAGTTGCTATGACTTCTATTTTCACTTTACCAAAACTTAAAATTTCTCCATGTTTTAATAAAATATCTGCTCCACCAGGAGTAAGTGGCCCATAATACATTGTATTATTTAAAATCATGTCATTGTCTTCTTTAGACATAGCCACTGGAGCTCCTGTTTCCGCCTTTAAGGCATCTACTCCTGTAGTATGATCAAAGTGACCATGGGTTAATATTATATATCTTAGTTCTGCACCTAGATTGTTTAGCTCCTTACATATATCATCTACGTCTCCACCTGGATCTAAAACTACGGCTTCTTTTGTAGCTTCATCAAATAATATGTAACAGTTGGCTGCATAAACTCCTGCCATCATTTTTTTTATAATCATAATAACACCTCAATATTGATACATATTTTATAATACTTTCTTCCTCAGTTTAAAATTCTTTTTTACTCTCTAATAGTAAAGTTACAGGTCCATCATTTATAATTTCCACCTTCATATCAGCTCCGAATTCCCCCGTTTGGAGATTTGGAACTTCATTTTTAAAAGCTTCTATTAATTCATTATATAACTCTTTAGCAGCTTCCCCGCCTTGGGCCTTCATGAAATCAGGTCTCTTTCCTTTTCTACAATCACCATAAAGAGTAAATTGGGATATGAGTAGTAATTCGCCTTTAATATCCTGAAGAGAAAAATTCATTTTACCATTTTCATCTTCAAAAATCCTCATTCCAAGAACTTTCCTTACTATGTAAGCAATATCCTCTTTAGTATCTTCTCTACTTATTCCTACAAGTAAGTTTATACCTTTTCCTATTTGTCCTATAATTTTATCATCAACTTCAACCTTAGAAGATTTTACTCTTTGGATAACTGCTCTCACAATAATCCCCCTTTCTTAATGTTTCTTTCGATAAACATCCTTAACATCTCTAATTTTCTTAAGTTTTCCTTGAATTTCAACTAAGTGTTCTATACTTATAATTCTTATTTTCAAACTTATTATTACTTGGTTTTGTTTATTTGTAGTAGCACTTATTGATAAAATACTTGCCTTTACATTGCCTAAAACTTCTATAACATCAGTAAGAATGCCTAATCTATCTTCTGCTTTTATTTCTATATCTGCAACATACTTATCTTTATTCTCTTTGCCCCAAGCTACTTCGATAATTTTATCTCTTTCATTTTTTTCTAATGAAATTATGTTTTTACAATCATTTCTATGAATTGACACGCCTTTTCCTCTAGTAATATATCCAATTATTTTATCGCCATATATTGGACTACAGCACTTAGCAAACCTTATCTGTATGTTTGACTCACCTTTTACTGTAACACCAGAATAATCAGTTTGTGTTTGATTTTTGATTTTATCTTCATTATCAAACTTCATGTCCTCAATCTTAAGATGCTTTGAACTTTCTTTTTCGTAAGCCTCATTAAGTTTAGTTATCATGTTTATAGGATTAATATCTCCTATTCCTACCCCATGATATATGTCTTCCATAGTCTTTAAATTGTATCTTTTTATAGTCTTTTCAATTATCTCTGCGTTAATTATTTGTGAAAAAGTACAATTTTGTCTTTTACATTCTTTATCAACTATCTCTTTACCCTTTAATATGGTATCTTCTCTATTTACTTTTTTAAACCACTGTTTAATTTTACTCCTTGCTTGATTGCTTTTTACTATTTTAAGCCAATCAATACTAGGCCCTTTAGCATTTGAAGATGTAATAACTTCAACAATATCACCAGTTTTTAATTTGTATTCTAATGGTACTATCTTTCCATTTACCTTGCCACCAACACACCTATGACCTACTGCTGTGTGAATAGCATATGCAAAATCTATTGGGGTTGAATTATAAGGTAAGTTTATAACATCTCCCTTTGGTGTAAACACAAATACCTCATCTGAAAATAAGTCTATTTTAAAACCTTCCATAAATTCTTCAGCATCTACAGTTTCACCCTGCCATTCTAACATTTCTCTCACCCAAGAAAGTTTTAAATCATTTGATTTGTCTTGAGTTTGAACATTTTCTTTATACTTCCAATGAGCTGCGATACCATATTCAGCAGTCTTATGCATATCAAAAGTTCTAATTTGTATTTCAAAAGGCTTTCCAAAAGGTCCTATAACAGTAGAATGAAGAGATTGATACATATTAGGTTTAGGCATTGCAATATAATCCTTAAATCTACCAGGTATAGGTTTATACATTGTATGTACTATTCCAAGTGCTGCATAACAGCTACCAATATCCTCAACTAGTAGTCTCACTGCTGTAAGATCAAATATCTGATCTATAGTTTTATTACTCCTAACCATTTTTCTATATATACTGTAGAAGTGCTTTGGTCTACCTTCTATATCCGCTTCAATTCCACCCATGTTCAGATTTAGCTTAAGTTGAGATATAATGTGCTCTATTTGCTCTTCTCTTTCATTTCTCTTATCAGAAATAAGCTTAACCAGGTCATAATATTCAGTTGGATTTAAGTATCTTAAAGCTAAATCTTCCAATTCCCACTTAACTTTTGAAATACCAAGTCTATGTGCAAGGGGAGCATATATATCCAAAACCTCTTTTGCCTTCTCCTTTTGCTTATCTTCAGGCATATACTTTAAAGTTCTCATATTATGTAATCTATCAGCAAGTTTTATAAGTATTACCCTTATATCTTTAGCCATTGCAAGAAGCATCTTCCTCACATTATCTGCTTGTTGCTCTTCTTTTGTTTTGTATTTAAATTTACCAAGCTTTGTTACGCCCTCTACTAAATCAGCTACTTCTGCTGAAAAAATCTCACAAATATCTTCATAAGTATACTCTGTGTCCTCAATTACGTCATGTAAAAGTCCTGCCACTATAGTTGATGTATCAAGGCCTAATTCAGCTAAAATACAAGCTACTTCTAGGGGATGAATAATATAAGGCTCTCCTGACTCTCTCTTTTGATCTTTATGGGCATTTACAGAAAATTCGTAGGCCTTATTTACAAAATTGATATCCACATTGTGACAATTATTATTAATTTTTTCTATTAATTTATCAATCATTGTAATACACTCCTATAATTAAAGGCTGGTTAATGAACCAGCCAGCTATTTAAACTCAGTAATAGTTGATACCGAAACCTAAATCAATGCAATTTATATAAGAGACTAATATGGATAATCTACTATAGAAATAACATCGTACTTCGCTATTTTTTCTCTTCCTTTAAGCTCTGTAAGTTCTATTAAAAAATCTATAGAAACTACTTCTCCACCTGCTTCTTCAACCATTTTTGCAACAGCAGATACAGTTCCTCCTGTGGCAAGTAAATCGTCTACTATGGCCACTCTTTGGCCTTTTTTTATAGCATCTTTATGAATTTCTAGTGTATCACTACCATACTCTAAGTCATAGGAAGTTTTGATAACTTCAAAGGGAAGCTTTCCTGGCTTTCTAACTGGTACAAATCCTACACCAAGTGCATAGGCAACAGGAACTCCAAACAAAAACCCTCTTGCTTCTGGTCCTATTATTATATCAATGTTTTTATCTTTTAAATGACCTGCAATTAAATCTATAGATTCTCTTAATGCTACTCCATCTTGAAGTAATGTAGTTACATCTTTAAAGCTAATACCTTCCTTTGGAAATCCTTCAATTACTCTAATACTATTTTTTAAATCCATTTTTACTCCTCCTAAACCCCATTACCCTTAAGCGTATAAATATAATTAAATTATATATTAATATTAATAGCTAATGCAATACCCTAGAAAATATGTATCCATTACCTACTATGTATATTTTTAAGTTTATTCTAGATTTCGTATTACTTCCTTATACAAATATTTTGCAATTTGCTTTGATCTGTAGCTATCATTAGTTGTAAAGAGTTCTACAATTATTTTTGCATTATCAAGCTTATTTTTAGAAATCATTCTTGGTAAAAAACTTTTAATCCCATCATAACAAAAATTGATAACACCATTGTAATTTCTTTCATGTTCCACAAGTAGTGCTCTAACTCCATAGTTGTTGGTAATCTCAAGTTGCTTACAACCTTCTTCTACAAGGTATTTATTTTCATCAGTTATTTCTATCCCTGTTGTAATTATACCCATCATTACTAAATCTAAATACTTTTGAGTACAACTTATTTCATAATAAGATGCTATTACCTCAATAAATTTATAGGTGAGAGAACATGCCGTAAAATCTTTAAAAGGATAATTACACTGAGATTGATTTGTATTTATAGTAATACAATTTTCATGTTCTACAATATAGTTATGATAATCTATTACTAGAACATCTATATTATTCTCCTTACAAATCTCCAATTCATCTACAGATTTAACCCCTGAGCCCACAGTTATAATTAAGTCTGCACCCAGGCATAATATATTATTATTTAAATCTTCCTTATTTAGATTCCTATCATTTCTATATATACTAGGGATAAAATACTCTACATCGCTATTTACATATCTTAAAATCAACATAAGAAGAGATATTGCACATACACTATCAAAATCATGATAGCCATATATAACTACCTTTTCTCTTTCATTGATAGCTTTAACAATTCTATTTAATGCAGTTTTCATATTTTTTAAAAGAAGTGGATTATTCTCTTTGCTATTTATATTGTACTCCATTATGCTCTCCTCCAAATTAATCCGATGACCATCACTATATGCTTTTTTATTTTGTTTACTAGTTGAAGTGACTATTTCACTGGACAACAATTTCTAAATCCATATTAATTTACCTCTTATGGATTTTAGAAACCTGTTTATAGAAAACAAATATATTATAATTTAAAACTGTGAATATTACAAATAAATTCTCATAAAAATGGCGAAAAACATTATAAAATGTCTTCCGCCATTAATAAATATATATTATTCTATGATATTATGCAATTGACTTGCTTTTTTTATTATGCTTTGCTTTTCTGATAAGAACCCATATTGGAGGCGCTATAAATATTGATGAACACGTTCCACATGCTATTCCTACCATAAGAGGAAGTGTATAATCTCTTATAGATGGTACAAAGACATAAACAGCTGTTATGGTTATAAGTGTTGTAAATGATGTATTTATACTTCTTGTTATAGTCTCTGTAATGCTCACGTTTGCAACTTCTGTTTCATCCATTCTTCTATTTTTCTTTAGATTTTCTCTTATCCTATCAAAAATAACAATAGTATCATTGATTGAATATCCTACAATAGTAAGAATTGCTGCTATAAAAGGAAGATTAATCTGTATCCCAAATATTGCATAGAATGAAGTAGTAATTAATATGTCATGAACCAACGCTAGAATTGCTGCTACTGCAA
>DAMAVY010000038.1:0-13281 GCA_032077725.1 Clostridium sp.
TAAATATTCCTAGGTCAAAAGATCGTATGAAAATTATTGCTACTATACTCGTATTTATAGTAGCAATAATTTTCATACGATCTTTTGACCTAGGAATATTTATGTCAAACTTCTGGGGAGAACCTGGTGGTTTATCTTTTGCGGAGCAGGTTAAAGCTACATCAGGAACTACGGTATGGGCTTTCATAGGAATTGAGGGTGCAGTAGTTATTTCAGGTAGAGCTAAACGATCTAAAGATGTTGGAAAAGCTACAATAACAGCTTTCTTATGCGTAATAGCAATATATATTATGGTATCAATGCTTAGTATGGGAGTTATGCCACGTGCAGAACTTGCAGAGCTCGGGAATCCTCCTATGGCATCTATTTTAAAGAGTGTAGTGGGACCATGGGGAGCAGCACTTGTAAATATAGGTGTAATTATATCTCTTGCTGGAGCAACACTAGGATATACAATAATCGCTGCAGAATGTCCTTATTTGGCAGCTAAAAATGGCGTGTTTTCAAAAGTATTTGCAAAAGAAAATAAAAATGGAGCTCCTGTTAATTCACTATATCTAACTAATGGTATAATTCAGTTATTTCTTATAATAATTTATTTTAATGAATCCACTTACCAGATATTTTACATTATATCTGCAAGCATGATTATGATTCCATATCTTCTCAGTGCAATGTACTACTTAGTAATTGCTTTTAAGAAGGATGGATTCCAAGGTGCAAGTAGAAAAACTATTAATAAAGCAAAAATTACTGGGATACTTGGAACTATATATGGATTGTGGTTAATTTATGCAAGTGGTTTTACAGGACTATTAATTACAGCAATATTATATGCACCTGGAACTATTGTTTACGTAAAAGCTAAGAGTGAAAAAGGAGAAAAATGCTTTGAAAAGACTAGAGATAAAGTAATATTAGGAATTCTCATTGCTATGGCAGTAGTATCTTTAATTCTTATTTTCAATGGAACTATAAATCCATTTTAAATAGATATCATAATTTAATATATTTTTAAAAGTAAAAAGCTGTATGATTTAGAGGTTACTCAATAAATCTATACAGCTTTTTTACGAGTTTGTTAAAAAAATCTCAAATTTAATCATAAAGTGGGAAATTGTTACTTGATTACGTTAAAGTACTAATATATAATAAAAAGGCAACTAAAGGATAACCATTGTGGACAAGAGTTACTCGAAGGTTTTAAGATACATTTTATAGTTTGTGCTAATATCAATTAGCCTTTAGTAAAATGGGTTTGAAAAAAGAGAAATTTTGTATAGTTGGGATTTCGGGTAATATAGCTTCAAGTCATCTATGTTTTTCTTGGTGGTAATTGACGGTATTATAGGGAAATTTAAAGTATAAAGGAAGTGAAAGAATAAATATGTAATTGTTGAAAACGTTACAAGCAAATACATGTCTATTATTAAAAAAATGATTAATTAATTAATATGGGAGTGACTCTTGGATGAAAAATAACACCAATTTAGAAGAAAGTCCTGAAGGATTAGGTTTTGCAAGCCTTGCAGCAGTAGCAATTGGCGCTACTATTGGAGGTGGAGTATTTAGTTTAGCAGGAGACATGGCAGCTAATGGAGCTAACACTGGAGCTGTAATTTTTGGATGGGTAATTTGTGGTATTGGAATGCTAGCTTTAACCATGTGTTTCTTTGGACTTAATAAAACTAAACCACAATTAACAGGAGGAATATATAGTTATGCAAATGAAGGCTGGGGAGACTATGTGGGTTTTAACTCTGCATGGGGATATTGGATAAGTGCACTTCTTGCAAACGTATCCTATGCCACATTGCTGTTTGCAGCTATATCTTATTTTATACCAGTATTTGGTGAAGGAAATAATTTATGGTCTATAGTATGTGCATCGCTATTTATATGGTCTATGAATTTTTTAGTACTAAGAGGGGTAAAAGAAGCTACAGGTATAAATTTAGTTGTTACTATCAGTAAAATTGTACCTATACTCGTATTTATAGTAGCAATAATCTTTGTGAAATCCTTTAACTTAGGGATATTCATGTCAAACTTCTGGGGAGAACCTGGTGGTTTGTCTTTCGCTCAGCAGGTAAAGGCTACATCTGGAACTACAGTATGGGCTTTCATAGGTGTTGAGGGCGCAGTAGTTATTTCAGGCAGAGCTAAACGATCTAAGGATGTTGGTAAAGCTACAATAACAGCTTTTTTATGCGTTATAGCAATATATATTATGGTATCAATACTTAGCATGGGGGTAATGCCTCGAACAGAGCTTGCAGAGCTAGGGAATCCTCCTATGGCAGCTATTTTAGAAGGTGTAGTTGGACCATGGGGAGCGGCTATCGTAAATATAGGGGTAATTATATCTCTTGCTGGGGCAACGTTAGGATATACAATAATTGCATCAGAATGCCCATATTTAGCAGCTAAAAATGGAGTGTTTGCAAAGGTGTTTGCTAAAGAAAATAAAAATGGAGCTCCTGTTAATTCACTATATCTAACTAATGGTATTATTCAGTTATTTCTAATACTAATATATTTTAATGAATCAACCTATCAGATATTTTATGTTATATCTGCAAGTATGATTATGATTCCATATCTTTTGAGTGCACTGTACTACTTAATAATTGCAATAAAAAGGGATGGATTTGAAGATGCTAGTAGAAGAACTGTAAATAAAGCAATAATTACCGCCATACTGGGAACTATCTATGGAATGTGGTTAATTTATGCAAGTGGTCTTACTAGTTTGCTAATTACAGCTATTTTATACGCACCTGGAACTATTGTTTATATAAAAGCTAAGAGTGAAAAAGGGGAAAAATGTTTTGACAATACTAGAGATAAAGTAATACTTGGATTTCTCATTGCAATGGCAATATTATCTTTAATTCTTATATTTAATGGAACTATAAACCCATTTTAATAGATATTATATTTAATTTTTATTAAAAAAAGATTACATTTAAGATAATAAAATGGAACCTATAGAATAAATGCTTTAAAAAGGCTATTCATATAGGTTCCATTTTAATTTTTTAATATGTTATTTCATCTTTTTCTGAATGATCTTTGCTATTAGCATAAGATCCAATTTTAACTCCATTTATTATTCCAACATCAGCGTTGTCTTTTGGATGCATCTTTCTTAATTCTGCATTACTTTTTTTGGGACCTTTAATACGATTTTTATTATTATCTGCCACTTTATTTCCTCCTTTAAATTGGTTTAAATATAGATTATAAAAGTAGTTTGTACTTAATTTAAAAATTTATGATGATAAATTAATATTTTAAAGTCCAAGGATATTAAAATAAATTTATGGAAGTGTGAAGAAATCTATACTTGGGATAAAGTTTGAGAAATGAATAATGAGCATATTTTCTAGGAAGTTATAGAGAATTTCTGAAAATATAAGTAAAACTGTTTAAATTAGTATCAAATAATATATAATATAGAAGTTATAATATAGAAGTTATAATAAATTAAATAGAAATTAAATTTTAAGGAGATAAAATATGAGTGATTTTAAATTTAGCTATAAGAATGAAGAGTTTATACTATCAGAAGACAATCTTACTTTTATTGAAAATGAAGAGGTTGAAGGATTTAGCTTAGACAAAATGTTAGACATTTTAAAAGAAGGTAAGGATAAGGTTGATTTTGGTTATGAATATTACGGGGATAATTGTGAAAGCTGTGGTAGTGGAGTAGTCGTAGATAAAAAGTATTTTAGATTTTTAGAATGTCATTTTTATATATTCACTAAGAGAAATGAATTTGTTATAAGTAATATAAGCGAGGAATTTTTAAATACTTCCTATACAAAATTGAAAAATGAAAATAAAATTGACAATAGTTATATAGTTTCTGTTGTAGTTTGTGAAGGGTGTAAGAATTTCAGTGTAGAAGTTGAACAATGTGATATGTAAAAAAATAAGTATGTATATTTTTTTATTGATTTCATATACTTTATAGGGAGTGAGCAATTTGTACTTAGTGGTAAAAATTTAGAACTTTTCTAAGTAATATTGCATTAGAAATGATTTTGTAGCATATGTGTATAAATGTATAATAACTGGATACAATTCCTAATAGGAGGGATTGTATGTTTACAAGATATAAAAAAAATAAAAAATTATATATTAGTGTAGCTTGTGTGGGTATATTAGTTTTTCTAATTAGTTATACTGTAAGTATAACTTCCTTTAAAAATTCAAAAGCTAAAGAAGAAGGATTCCTTGGAGATGCAACTCAAACAAGTTTTATGAAGGGCAATGATATTCTTATTTCTGATACTAGTAAAATTAAGTTTATATTAAAGTATAAAAATTCTCTAAATACTGTTGATGTTAGTAGTAATTTGGAGAAACCTATTAATATAGAACAAGATAAACTAATAGGACTTAATGAAGAAGAGGCTTTAAAAATATTCTCAAGCTTCGGATATAAAATAGAACGATTTACTAAAGAGGATGTAATTTTCATAAAAGAAATAGAGGGGTTTAATTATAAAGTAGATTCGTATTTTATAGGAATTAAAGATAAGTATATTTCTATCTATAAGAAAGAACTTAATGGAGATATAGTGGTAGCTGAGGAGAAAATTTTAAACCCTAAGGATTACAATAACCAGTCTTATTTACAAGTTAAGGACATAGAGGACAGAGGTAATCTACTTAAGTCTTTTTATGAGGGTAGTGAAGATTATCAGTTTTCAAATATACAAGACGCTATAGAATATGCTCAAGCTCTTTGTAGCACATAATTAAAAAAACTTAAGAACCGCATAGTTCTTAAGTTTTTTTAATATAGAAAGATATATTGAAAAGTTTAAAGTACTTTTTATTGAAATGTTACTTTGTAGGTGGTAAAGTATAATATAGTTGTTATGGTGAAATATATAAATTAAGTTATTTTGAGTAGAAATAAATTAATTTATTAAAAGATAGGTGATAAAGAATGTATGAATATATAAAAGGAATTTTTATTTCAATAGAAAAGGAATATATAGTTATTGAATGTGGAAACATTGGCTACAAGATTTTCACATCAGGTAGTACTATTTCTAATATGCCATCGATAGATCAACCGGTAAAGATTTATACACATCAAATAGTAAGGGAAGATTTCATTGGACTTTATGGTTTTTTAACTAAGGAAGAAATATTTATGTTTAATCTTCTTATTTCAATTAACGGAGTAGGACCTAAAGCAGCACTATCATTAATGTCTATTGCCAATGTTTCTACATTGAAGTATGCTATAATTACTGATGATGAAAAGTTAATAACAAAAGCTCCAGGGATTGGGAAAAAGACAGCTCAAAGAATTATATTAGAGCTAAAAGATAAGATTAATGTAGGAAAATCTATAACAAATGGAGTTATCACTGACACAATTAATGTAGACAATGAAAAATTATCAGAAGCAATAGGAGCACTTATTGCCCTTGGATATTCTGATAAAGAAGCAGAGAAGTCCCTTGAGAAGGCAGACAAGAATAAAAGCGTTGAAGATATTATAAAACAGTGTTTGAAAATTTTAATGGGATAATAATGAAAGCGGAGGGGGATTATGGAAGATAGATTTATAACATCTAGTGTTGTAGAGGAAGATATAGAAGTGGAATATTCCTTAAGACCTCAACGTCTTGTGGAATATATAGGACAGGAAAAAGTTAAAGGAAAACTAGATATATTTTTAAAAGCTGCTAAGATGAGAAGCGAAGCCTTAGACCATTTACTTTTGTATGGTCCTCCTGGACTTGGGAAAACCACCCTTGCGAATATTGTGGCTAAGGAAATGGGAGGAAACTTAAAAATTACATCTGGGCCAGCTATAGAAAGAGCTGGAGATTTAGCTGCTCTTCTAACAAATTTAAATACTAACGATGTATTATTTATAGATGAAATACACAGGCTTAATAGATCCATAGAAGAAATATTATATCCAGCTATGGAGGATTATGCATTAGATATAATAATAGGTAAAGGCGCAGCTTCAAAGTCTATAAGACTTGACTTACCCAAATTTACACTAATAGGTGCAACTACTAGGGTTGGACTTTTGTCTGCTCCCTTAAGAGATAGATTTGGAGTGTTGTGTTCTATGGAATATTATACTGATGAGGAACTTAAGGAGATTGTATTAAGATCTTCAGAAATAATGGGCGTTAATATTTCAAAAGAAGGCGCATTAAGTCTTGGAAAAAGATCTAGAGGTACTCCAAGAATTGCTAATAGACTATTAAAAAGAGTTAGGGATTATTCTACAGTTAAAGGTATAGATATAATTGATACTAAAATGGTAGAAGAAGCTGCAGAGCTCTTAGAAGTTGACAATGAAGGCTTTGATAGATTAGATAATAAAATTCTGGAAGCTATTGTAGATAATTTTAATGGCGGACCCGTTGGAGTTGAAACATTATCTTACTTTATAGGTGAAGAGGTAAATACAATTGAGGATGTATACGAACCATATCTCATACAAAAAGGTTTTATATTAAGAACACCAAGGGGAAGAATGGCAGCAAAAAAAGCGTATATCCATTTAGGTAGAGCTTTGCCTGAACATATGATATAAATATAAATAAAAGTAATAGGAAAGGGTGTAAGTTTTGAAAGTAAAAGATTTTTATTTTGACTTGCCAAAGGAATTGATAGCTCAACATCCTTTAGAAAAAAGAGATGAATCTAAACTAATGGTTTTAGATAAGAACACCGGTGAAATAGAGCATAAGGTATTTAAAAATATTATTGAATATTTGAATCCTGGAGATTGCCTTGTACTTAATGATACAAGAGTTATGCCAGCAAGACTTTATGGAGCTAAAGAAGGCTCTGGTGGTAAGATGGAGTTCTTGCTACTAAGAAGACACGATAATGATATTTGGGAGACTTTAGTTAAACCAGGAAAAAGGGGCAAGGTTGGAGCTACTTTTATCTTTGGTAATGGTGAATTAAAAGGTGAAATAGTAGAAGTTTTAGAAAATGGAAATAGAAAAGTTAAATTTTACTATGAGGGCATTTTTGAAGAAGTTTTAGACAGTCTTGGAGAAATGCCATTACCTCCATATATCCAAGAAAAATTAGAAGATAAAGAAAGATATCAAACAGTATATTCTAAAGACGTAGGATCAGCAGCAGCGCCTACCGCTGGGTTGCATTTTACTAAAGAGCTTCTTGAGGAAATTAGATTAAAGGGCATTAATATAGCTTTTGTTACCCTCCATGTGGGACTTGGAACTTTTAGACCTGTAAAGGCAGAAGTCATTGAAGAACATGAAATGCATTCAGAGTTTTATATATTAGATAAGGAAAATGCTAAAATTATAAATTCTGCAAAACAAAGTGGGCATAGAGTTATAGCGGTGGGAACTACATCGAATAGAACACTAGAGAGCATTGCAACTGAAGATGGAGTAGTGAAAGAACAATCCGGATATACTAACATATTTATTTATCCAGGTTATAAGTTTAAAATAGTTGATGCAATTATAACTAATTTTCATTTGCCTGAATCTACATTAATAATGTTAGTAAGTGCATTTTCATCAAGAGAGATAATTATGAATGCATACGAAACTGCAGTAAAAGATAGATATAGATTCTTTAGTTTTGGAGATGCTATGTTTATTCATTGAGTTTATCGTACATGTATAAAATTATAAATTATTAGAAATGATTAGAAATAATAATTAAAAGAAATAATTAAAAGAAATAATTTAAAATGTCAATGATTAAGATCATTGTAACAACTTAGAGATATTACATATGTTTGGTTTCATTTACGTATGAGGAAAGGCGATGAATAGGTGTATAAATTATTAAAAAAGAGTGGGAAAGTTAGACGTGGGGAATTTATTACTCCTCATGGAACAATACAGACACCTGTATTTATGAATGTTGGTACCTTGGCAGCTATAAAAGGTGCAGTATCATCTATGGATTTAAAAGAGATTGGATGTCAAGTAGAATTATCAAATACATATCATCTACATTTAAGACCAGGAGATGAAGTGGTTAATAAAATGGGCGGAATTCATGAGTTTATGAATTGGGATAGACCAATTCTTACTGACTCAGGTGGATTTCAAGTGTTTTCATTAGCTAGTATGAGAAAAATTAAGGAAGAGGGAGTATATTTTAGCTCTCATATTGATGGAAGAAAAATATTCATGGGACCTGAAGAGAGCATGAGAATTCAAAGTAACTTAGCATCAACTATTGCCATGGCCTTTGATGAATGCATACCTAATCCATCTCCTAGGGAATATGTGGAAAGATCAGTAGCTAGAACTACTAGATGGCTTGAAAGATGTAAAGTAGAAATGGACAGATTAAACGCACTGCCAGATACCATTAATAAACATCAAATGTTATTTGGAATAAATCAAGGAGGCGTTTATGAAGACATTAGAATAGAGCACGCCAAAACTATTGCAAAGATGGATCTTGATGGATATGCTATTGGAGGATTAGCCGTTGGTGAAACTCACGAAGAAATGTATAAAACAATAGACGCTGTAGTGCCACATCTTCCAGAGGATAAACCTATTTATCTTATGGGAGTAGGAACACCAGAAAATATACTAGAAGCAGTTTCAAGAGGTGTAGATTTCTTTGACTGCGTTTTACCAGCTAGAAACGGAAGGCATGGACATGTGTTTACTAAGTATGGTAAAATAAACATTATGAATGCTAAATTTGAGCTAGATAAAAGGCCTATAGATGAGGGCTGTGACTGTCCTACTTGTAGACATTATACAAGAGGGTATATAAGACACTTATTTAAGGCAAAAGAAATGCTAGCAATGAGATTGTGTGTGCTTCATAACTTATACTACTATAATAAGTTAATGGAGGATATAAGAAATGCCATAGACGGTGATTACTTTGAAGAGTTTAAAGAGAAAAAACTTTCTGAGTGGAACCAAAAAAATTAGGTATTAATTATTTTAATATATACATAACTAGTGAAAGGAGAGATATTATGAATAATATAAAAGCGTTTCTTCCTATGATAGCTGTACTTGTAGTGTTTTATCTATTGATTTTCATTCCAGAGAAAAAGAGAAAAAAACAATATAATGGTATGCTAGACTCTTTATCAGTAAATGATGAAATTATGACAAAGGGTGGGATTATAGGTAAAATAATAAACATACAAGATGATTATTTTATTTTAGAGAGTGGCCCAGATAGAGCAAGAATTAAAATGAACAAACAAAGCGTTTCAGTTGTTAGTAAAAAAGCTAACGAACCAGTAGAAATCAAGGAATAATCATCATAAATCCCCTTATATGAACATATTTATTAATATAAGGGGGTTTGGTCAATGTATAAAAAGATTAATTATTCGGCTATTGGAGTGGGCGTTTTAAGAGCATCAATTTTAACAATAATATGCGTTCTAGTATATTCACTAGTAACTTCATATTTTCCCTTTAGTGATACAGTTACATCTGTATTTTTAGTGATAGCAACACTAGCTAGTGTTGTATATGGATCTATATATGCCACATTAAAAATGGGGAACAAGGGGTGGTTAGTTGGATTACTAGTAGCAGTATTTTATATGTTAATACTCTATATAGTATCTTTGTGTTTTGGTAAATCCATAGGATTTGGAACAAAGGATATACTTAGATTTATTCTTGCATTAGTGGCAGGATCACTTTCAGGAATGCTAGGAGTAAATCTATAGAAACAATTAAATTTTGAAGGACTAACTTAAGTTAAATTAAAAATGATATCTCAAGTTGTCAAATGTAGATTTTAGCTTTTTAATTCTATGATGAGCATTACATATGATAGCTATCAGATAAATTAATACCAATTGGGAGGAATAGAAATGAAACACATAAAAACAATAAACAAATCTAACATTAAAGAAAGTTTAAAAAAACCAGGTTGTAAAGAGTGTGCTAACTCATGTCAATCAGCTTGCAAAACTTCTTGTACAGTAGCTAATTTAGAGTGTGAAAACTAATCATTTTAAAGGCAGTAACAAAAAGTTACTGCTTTATGTTTAGTTAGGAGGAAAAAAATGGAATTAATTCATAAGTTTAAACAAGGTAATGATTTTTATGTTATAGATGTAAATTCTGGGGCAGTCCATGAAGTAGATGAAATTGTATATGATGTTTTAGACTCAGATGAACTTAAAACTAAAGAAGAGTTGAAAGAAATATACAAGGATAAGTACTCAAGTGAAGAAATTGATGAAGTATACGATGAGTTAAAATCTTTAGTTGATGATGAGGTATTATACTCAAAGGACTTATATGAAAACATAGCGGTGATGAATGGACAAGCAGAAATGGCAATTAAGGCACTTTGTCTTAATGTAATTCATGATTGTAATTTAAGATGCAAATATTGTTTTGCAGATGAGGGTGAATATCATGGCTGTAGAAAAACCATGAGCGCGCAAACTGGAAAAGATGCTATAGATTTTGTTATCAAAAACTCTGGGAAAAGAAAAAATATTGAAATAGATTTATTTGGTGGAGAACCACTTATAGCTTTTAATATCATAAAAGAAATAGTAGATTATGGTAGAGAACAAGAAAAAATTCATAATAAAAATATTAGATTTACCATGACTACAAATTCAACACTATTAAATGATGAGATAATGGATTATCTTGATAAAAATATGGGGAATATTATTTTAAGTATAGATGGTAGAAAAGAAGTAAATGATAAAGTAAGAGTAAGATGTGATGGAAGTGGTACTTACGATTCTATACTACCTAAGATAAAGAAAATGGTAGAATTAAGAGATAAGTCTAAAACTTATTATGTGAGAGGTACATTTACAAGGGAGAATACAGATTTCTTTGAAGATGTTGTTCATATGGTAGAAGAGGGCTTTGATGAGATATCTATAGAACCTGTAGTACTTCCAACAGACCATGAACTTTCACTTAGAGAACAAGACCTTCCGACAATCTTTAATCAATATGACAAGTTATATGATTATATGCTTAAAAAGTATGAAGATGGTAATCCATTTAAGTTCTATCACTTTAATATAGATTTACAAGGTGGACCATGTATCTATAAAAGAATTTCAGGTTGTGGAGCTGGGCATGAATATGTAGCTGTTACTCCAGACGGAGAAATTTATCCTTGCCACCAATTTGTAGGTAATAAGGATTTCCTTATGGGTGATATCTATGGAGGTATAAAGGACTTTTCTATTGTTCAAAACCTTAAAGACGCTCATATATATAATAAACCTACCTGTAAAAACTGCTGGGCAAGATTTTACTGTAGTGGAGGATGTCAAGCTAATAACTTTAATTTTAATGGTGATGTTCATATACCTTATGAACTGGGCTGTAAAATGCAAAAGAAGAGAATTGAATGTGCTATTGCCTTAAAAGCTAAGACCATGGAAAAATAACAAAAATATTTAATGGGATAAAATTATATATATAAGTTAATTAATTGAAAAATAATAATATTTTTCAATTAATTTTCTATATATACTTGATTTTATCCTTAAAATACATGTAAAATAGATAATTAATAGGGTTCTTAGAATAAAATGTTTATAAACAACAGGAAAGGGGATAACCATGAAAAAGAAAAGCAGAATAAGTGGAATCAAACTTATAATTTCAGTAATATTAATAGGAATTTTTGCGTACTGTGGACTTTTTGGATTGAACTTAGGGAATTATAAAATTAAAACTTTTGGAAGTTGTATTGATAAGGGTCTAGATTTAGTAGGAGGAACTTCACTTCTCATGGAGATAAAGGACGCAAATGTAACTCAACCTATTGTTGATAATACTATGGAGCTTATGTCTAGTAGAATTGATAGTCAAGGAGTAGGAGAAATTTCTATAACTCAAGAGGGTCAAAATAGAATTAGGATAGAAATACCTGGAGAGTTTAATACTGATAAAGTTTTAGAAACTATAGGTAAAACTGGTGAGTTAACATTCCAAGATCCTAATGGAAATGTTCTTTTGACAGGAAAAGAAGTTAAAAAAGCTAGCGCATATTATTCTAAAGAGAATGGGAATGTAGTTGGTCTTGAATTAAACGAAGACGGAGCAGCAAAATTTGCAGAAGCAACTGCAACATTTTTAAATCAAAAAATATCAATAAAAATGGATAGCGACGAATTAACTAATCCTACAGTTAATTCAGTTATAACTGATGGAAATGCTGTAATTGAAGGAATGGCATCTTTAGAAGAAGCAAAATCTATTGCAAGCATAATAAATTCAGGAGCACTTCCAGTAAAACTAGAAGCAGTTTCAGTTAAAACTGTAGGCCCAACTATTGGAGCAGAAGCATTATCTCTTAGCAAAACAGCTGCTATGGTTGGAATAGCTTGTGTAATGCTGTTTATGATTATATTTTACAGATATTCAGGAGTAATTGCTTCTGTAGCATTAACTCTATTTATATGTATTGTATTAGTGGTATTTGCACAATTTGGAGTTGTATTATCTCTAGCAGGTATTGCAGGACTTCTACTGACTGTCGGTATGGCAGTAGATGCTAATGTCCTTATATTTGAGAGAACAAAGGAAGAATTAAGGTTAGGAAAATCTATTAAAGCATCTGTTGAAGCAGGCTATGATAGAGCAATGTCATCAATTTTGGATTCTAATATTACTACAATTATTGCGGCATTGGTGTGTTATTTCCTAGGAACAGGTTCAGTAAAAGGATTTGGGGTAACACTATTTATAGGTATACTAATAAGCATGTTTACAGCTCTTTTTGTTACTAAATTTTTACTTAATAATGCTGTTAATGCAGGGTGGATAACAAAACCATCACAATTTGGTATTAGAGGAGGGAAAAGCCATGTATAAAGTAATAGAAAAAACTAAAATTTGGTTTTCTGTTTCTCTTATTATAATAATTGTTGGTATTGGATTCATGACATTTAAAGGATTAAATTATGGTATAGACTTTAAGGGTGGTACAATAATAGATTTGAACATTAATAAAGAATTTCAGAAATCTGATGTAGATGCTATTGTAGATAAGTATGCAAAGGATCATTATTCTACTAAGGTAGCTAATGCTGGAAAAGAAATTCAAATTATTGTACAGGAAGGTGTATTATCTGAAGAAAAAATTAATTCTCTTATAAGTGAAGTTAAAGAAAAATATTCTTTAGAAGATAGCGCTTTAATAAATAAAGAAAATATGGGTGCTACTGTAGGTAAAGAATTAAAGAAGAAAGCTTTAATTTCATTAGGAGTAGCTTCTATATGTATGCGTTTATATAGCACTGCT
>DAMAVY010000039.1:0-4461 GCA_032077725.1 Clostridium sp.
CATAATCATTCTTAAGAGATGATATCCATCCGCTCTTTTTCCTATCACATCAAGTGCAATATTTATTTTCCCATAAGCTTTCATTTTCATAGTTTATACACCTCACTACAAATGAGAATAATCCTTTTCTTAATTTACGTCAATAATTTTTATGCTATTTTAAATAAAGGTGTAATGTTACAGTTGCTACCCATAAAGGAAAAAACACTAGAGGATATAACTTGAAATTATATCATCTAGTGTTCGTAGCTTAAATATACTTTTTTTAGGAAACTCCGCCTCGTATGCACTTGGTGGAGTAAGTTCCCGTGACTAAATCATAGATTTAGATGGTCACTTAAGGAAACTCCGCCTCGTATGCACTCGGTGGAGTAAGTTCCCGTGACTAAATCATAGATTTAGACAGTCACTTAAGGAAACTCCGCTTCGTATGCACTCGGTGGAGTAAGTTCGAAGATCCAAATCATAGATTTGGATTCTCACTTAACTTCCAAGAGCCAAATCAAAGATTTGGATTCTCACTTAGAATTTAGCCCTTCCTGGTATGATTAACTTTTGAGATGTCTTAACTTCTTCGCCTTCAGCTAAATCATTTACAGACATGATTTCATCAACTGTAGTCAAATACTTCTTAGCAATACTCCAAAGTGTATCTTCAGGTTGAACTACATATATCATTATACTAGCTTTCTTCTGTGGAATTTCGCCTTCATTAACAAACATATTAACTAAGAATTTATTCTTAACGCTGTAATATACTTTGCAGTGAACTTTCACAACGGATCTTATAGAAACATTTCCTGCTTCTAAGCTACCATCTATCATCTCTAAGGCAACATTAGCTGTAACCTGCATATTTGGTTTTGCACCAGGTATGTCAACCTTACAATTAAATGGAATCTCTTCATCCAAGGTTACTAGGTAGTTTTCTTCATCTTCAGTTCCATATAATACATTAACCTTTAATAAACCTTCAATTTCTACCTTATCATTTTTAATATTCTTGTCAGTAATACATACTGTTGCTGTAGTCATTATAACCTTATTAGGTTTTAAATCCCCATCTTTAACATCTATGTCTCCTTTAACTAGGTGCTCAGTATATCCATGTCCCTGTATAACATTAAGATTATTTTCCTTAACCTCCATGTTTAATAACTTTGTAGGACAATATCCATCCTGTATTACTTCAACTTCTTCTTTATACATTACATGAGTTATAGCCTTAACTACAAACTCTACATCAATAATTCTATTTTCCCCCATGTCATCTTGTCTAACATCATACTCAAAGGATTGAAGACAAAAATCAGTAAAGTACTCCATATTTGGTTTTAGCTCGTCAACTGTAACTTCTTTGTATAAAGGCACATTCTCTGAAACGCAGAATAAATCTCTTCCATTTTTGCCTTTATATAAAATTACAACGTTAGCCATAGCTTCTATCTTAAGACCACCATCATAAACTCTAACATCTTTCTTACCAATAGTAACATTGTATTTTATAACCTTTAAGCATTCATTCTTATCCATATCAATTTTAATTTCTGATTTCCCAAGTAATTCTGCTTCAACCGGCTCCATAACTTTATCTAAAGTCATAGGATTTTTTAAAAATTGAATATCCTTACCCTCATGCACATCCTTAACTATTTCAAAGGAATTTATATTATATCCATTACATTTGCATACAATAAATCCTTGAATAGATATCTTTCTCTCATTGATAATAACACAATCCATATGTTCAATGTTTAGTTCTACATCACAGTACATGTTTGATTGTGCCCCAATCATATCAACAGATTCAGAAATATTTCCATTATAAATTACTGAATGTGCCTCAGTAGCACCTCCATCTTTTGCCATATAAAGGATTGTATATTGAAGTTGACCTTCTAAATTTACCTTATCAGTTTCAACTTCCTTATTTGTTATCATAGGTTTTACATCTAACATTAGTATTTTGTCAACATCAGGCAGCGTATCAGGTATAACGTATTCGTCCTTTATAAATAGCTTTGTGTCATTTTCTGCTATTGATTGTTCATATTCTATATAGTCCTTTATTAAATCCAAATCCATAACTTTCCCTCCTAAAATACCTACTAATAATGTATATAGGAGAATGTAATAAAATATAACTATTTAAAATAATTTTCTTATAATAAATTAACTTACACCTAAAATAATAAAAGAGACATTCCAGTAATAGAATGTCTCTCTATATTATCCAGCAAAAACAAGTTGAACGGTTTTTGTTAGTACATCACTATAGCTATAGCTAACAGTACGTTGCGAACTATTTTCAAGCCTAATTACAAATATGCTGTCATAAGTTTTTTCCAAAACTCCATCATTTACTACTATTTTGCGTCTTCCTCCATTTGCTTTCAATGTCACTTTTTCGCCAACATGACCTTCGATATCTTTTTTTATCGTAGTCAATACATTTCCCATCTTCACAGTAGACACCCTCTTTCATTTTTTCCCATAAAGGATTCCAACATTATTATACCAATTTTCATCCTTTTTGTCAAGCAAACCAATTATTTTACAACAATTTATTAACATTTGTCAATGTTAAATATTTATTAAATTTTTATGTATTTTCTTGATTTGAAGATATTATGTTGGCTAATTTAGCTAAAATGAACTAAAATCAACTTGACATTAGTATGTGTATTAATTATCAAGAATATTCACATAAAATTATTTGTTTTAACATGTGGCATAAATTTTTAGTAAATAAAAAAAGCTAAATATGTTTATCTAGCTTTTTCATGAATTATTATTTTACATATTGTGATTTAGGATAGCCTGTTCGATATTTTCCTCTAGTTTGTAAACCTCCAACCCCTTTGATTCCAGTAATTGTATTTTGAATTGCATCTTCAATATTTACTATATCTTCCACATTGGTGTACGCTACCTTTTCACAAATTAATACTGGATCTAAACAATGGATGAGGACCCTATTAGGCGATGAAGCGAAGTTGGCACCTGCATCTAGTAAAGCTTCGTAGTTTGACTGGCATGCTCCAGCGAAAATCACTAAATCATCATAATTAGATTTATAGTTTCTTAGTAGGGAAACACATTCTACAAAATATTTAGAGTTTCTGTAGTTATCTAGGTTCATGTAATCAGTGATATTTTTACTCATACCATCATGACCTGTTATAACCACAATATCTGGGTTAATCTCTTTTACAAGTTCTAGTACAAGGGTTGGTTGATCCTTTTCGGCTATTACCCGTCCTACAGCTTCAATAGATAGTTGCTTGTATGTTTTTAAACAAATTTCTAAATATTGTGGATCTCCGTCAATATGAAGTATTTTCCCTGGCCTTCCAAAAAATAATTCACTATTTTTAAAGGTTGTCACTTTTTTCTCTTTTCTATAATCTTCATTATCTATAAGCCTTAATGATCGCATCGTAGAACCTGAAATAGCTCTAGACAAAATTACCTTTTTTAAAGCCGTATTAACTTTTTTGTTAAAAACCTTATCCTTTTCTCCCATGGTTCCTTCATCTATTATTTCTAGATCATCTTCTGTGCTGTCAGCCTCTATTCTAATATTTAAACCCTTTAATAAGCATTTCTTTATGCCATTATTATCAATTTCTATATCTATTATTTTAAACACAATATCCTTGTCATAAGACTTTCTAACCACTCTATCACCAATATTCATTACAATCTCTCCTCAGAGTTTTCTAATACATACTATGAAAACCTCTAAAGAATTGTGAAATAATAAAAAGTTGTAGAAATCATATTTTTCCACAACTTTATTAAGGATAATATCCTTAAGTATTATAAATCGTTTTAAATTCCTTCATGAACCCCTCAAATTTGCCTTGTTCCTCGATAAGTTCTTCCATTTTTTTATTAAAGGTATTTTGTACCCAATTAAATTCATTATAATAATACCTATTACATATTCTCCAATATCTTTGTGGAAACATTAAAAAAGCATATAATACCTTATACTCATCATCTTCAAGGGGAGAGACTTCATTGTAATTGTCAATGATAAGCTTCGCTACATCGATATTCCAATCTCTTCTCTTTAACACCTTTGTCATAAAATTTGATAAATCAAAGGCTCTAATTTCTCTTTTGCAATAGTCAAAATCTATTACATTTACCTCATTTTCTTCACCTATTATTATGTTGTGATAAGTAAAGTCATGATGACAAAAGTTCTTCTCTTGTTCTGATACACTGCAAAGCTCATAATAATTTGACATATTCAAAGTCTCCAACGCTAATTTCCCTAATGATTTATAATAATCCATAGATTTTATATAGTTTAGATCAAAATCAGTCTTATGGTTTTTCTTTTTCCTCACCATTTCTTTCATTTTATCAAAGGACTTTATTCGTTTTTCCATTAAATGTGGCCATCTTCCTAAATCAGATTTTAATTTGCTATTTTCAGATGGCTCATAC
>DAMAVY010000039.1:4471-13219 GCA_032077725.1 Clostridium sp.
CCTTTTGATGCAACGTGAAAATTAGCTAGTGCTCTAGCTGCCAACACTAAATCATTATCATCATGAAAATCGCACTCTCTTCCATCTATCCATTCTGATAGTGTATAAATATCTTCGTTTACTAATGCATAAGGTTTCTCCTCTGTATTAAGATAATATCTATCTATATTTTTAAACCCATTGTTGTACAGATGTTCTTTTGCACCATATACAAAGAGTAATTTTTGAGTGCCGTAGTTTATCTTCTTCAAACACCTGACACCTTTGTTTGTTTTTAATTGATATACACCTTTATTGGCTTTAATATTCTCAATTTTGATATCAAACTGACGTTCAACTTCAAACTCTCTCATCATAATTTCGCACCCCCTCTATAATTTATATGTATTAATAATATAATTTAGAATAGTTCATAACATATTTGAGTTTAGTTGAATAATATACATTATAACAACCTAATGTAAAGGAGTATAAGTATGAATATTGGCATAGACATTAGAGCTGCCAAATGGTATAGAGGTACGGGAATAGGTACCTATGCCTATAGGCTCATGGATGCTATTAACAATTTAGATCATTATAATGAGTATACTCTATTTAATGATGATCCTTTCAGTAATATAAACTTTAATTCTAATTTTAAAATCACCCCAATGGCTAAGGATTCTTCGAATAATTTTTGGGAAAATGTTAGTTTACCCATTGTTATACAAGATAAACACCTAAACATATACCACGTACCTCAAAATGGTATTGGATTACCACTAGATCATAATATCCCTTTTGTTATAACTCTCCATGATACAATTCCAATTCATATGCCAGAAACTGTTGGCGAAAAATATCTTAGTATTTTTAATGAAGGTATGGAGTCTATAATAAAGAGGTGTGATGGAATAATTACAGTTTCAGAATTTTCTAGGCAAGATATTGCCAGAGATTTTAATTTTCCAAAAGAAAAGATATACGTAACTCATCTTGCTAGCGAAAATATATATAAACCTCTTCATAGAACTATATGCAGTAACTTAATGAAAAAATACTACAGTCTTCCAGAAAACTATATTTTATATGTTGGTGGTTTTAGCCCAAGGAAAAATATAGCTGGACTTATTGAAGCTTTTAGCAAAATTCATTTAAACCTCCCTTGTGACATGAAATTGGTCATTGCAGGAACTAAGGGTAAATCTTTTACCATTTATAAATCCTTAGCTGAAAAATTCAATATTTCTGAAAAGGTTATATTCCCAGGGTTTATTGCCATGGAACATATGCCTCATTTGTATAACAATGCTGCTCTTTTAGTATACCCTTCCTTCTATGAAGGTTTTGGCCTTCCACCCCTTGAAGCCATGGCATGTGGAATACCCGTTGTTGCTTCTAATGTAACTTCCATTCCTGAAATTTTAGGTGATAGTGCCTTACTTTGTTCACCTTATGATACAAAGGAACTTATGGAGAGCATCTTATCAGCCTTACTTGATAATAATCTTAGAGAAACCCTGATAAAAAAAGGCTTTGCAAGAGCCCACTCTTTGACTTGGGAGAGCACTGCAAAAAATACTTTAGAAAGCTATAGCGACATTATTTTAAATAACCAATAAAAAGTTATATTTATGTCAGTTTAGTCTTAGAATCAAATAGTCAAACCCCGGAAACCCTCATGTTGTCAACAACTTGTTAAAAATTTAAAAAGTTAAAAATTTAAAAAGTTTCATAGTTAAAATTATGCATAGTTATATTGTTAAAATGTTTCATATTTAAATATTGATATAGTTATATATATAAATAGTTTCAGAACATCTGAACTCTTTAAATTATATACAATCTTTATATATTAAAAAAGAAGGTACTTAATCTAGATTAAATACCTTCCTTTTGTTACTTTTGCTACTCTCTAGGGGGGACTATTAAGTAGCTACATGTAAACTTTTTTGAATTTTTCTATCATTTGCTGTCTTTCTTCTATATCTTGCACTTTTTTCTGAATTTTATACAGGTAGCTTTCATATTTCCAAAGTTTTTTTCTATAAAAATAATCTTTTGAAATAGAGTAAAATTCCTCTGGAAAGCAAAGCATACCATATAATACTTTATATTCCTCACTAAGCAGAGGAATTTTCTTATTATATTTATTTATTATTAAACGTAAAACTTCAAAATCATAGCAGCTATGTTTTGTGGCCTTATTTATAAAATTGCATATATCATGAACCCTTAAGTCTATTATGGAATAGTCAAAGTCTATAAAATACCCTACATTATCGTTTATTATAATATTATGGTAAGCTAAATCATGATGACAAAGAATAAAATTTTCACTGTTCTTACATAAATTTATATAAGGTGAATCCTCAAGTATTTTAATACTTTTCTCCATACTTTGAGCAAAGTAATCTACATACTTAAGAAATATTTCATGAAATTCATTTTTATTTTCATAACTTAGTGCAGTTTCCTTCATTCTCTGAAGTTCACTGCTTTTTAGCCTATAGTTATCTATAAGTTTAAGTCCTTTATATCTATCTGATTCCACTGAGAAATCTATGCCTTTTGATGCCTTATGCATATCCGCAAGGCTACTCACTGCTATAGTAATATCTAAAGGATTGTTATATTCACACTCTCGTCCTTCTATTAAGTCCATTACTACATAGGTACTATCTTTCCACTCTGAGGTGATATGTCCACTTTTACCTTTATAAAAATTCATTATCCTATGAAATCCATTATTTTTAACATAGTCTATTCCATGCTCTATAAACTCTAAGTCTTCTTTTGAATAGTTCACTTTTTTTAATATTTTTGTTCCTTTATCTGTGACAAGAATAAATACTTTTCTTAGTGGAATTACATCCGATACTGAAAAATTGTAGTTATCGAAAAATTTAATATCCAAATTATATTTGCTTAACCACTCCTTATAAGAAAATCTTGTTTCCATACTATTTAATCACCTTCTTATATTAACGATTTCTCATCCGCCCTAATTCCCGTTAATAACCTTCTTATATATTCCTCTTCATTCCAATTTTTTTTATTTTTTCTATACTTATCATATATTTTCATAAATTCATAAGGATATGAAAGGAGTGCAAGAATAAATTTTTTACTATCTTCTCCCAAATTCTCTAATTTACAAAATGTATCTATACATCTGATAAAGTCCACAGTAAACCCTTTTCTTTTTAGTTTAGCTAAGAAATAATAACAATCCATTTCTACCATGTTATAAGCGATATCATCAAAATTAACGATTTCTATAGTTTCACCTTTTCCTAGATTATCAAAATCCACATTTGTTAAACATATCTCTACATTTCTCATACTTCTTGCTACTAAATCCATATATCCATTATCCATTATTATATTAATAACCTTTTCTCCTCTTTCTAGAATAGCCTCTCCTTTTTCCAGGACTATCTCTTCTACCCTATCTGTAGGACCACTTTCTTTAATTCTTTCTAAACTTCTCTTAAATCTTTTTAGCTGAATTTTATCCTCTTCTATAAGCTTACAAGTATGATTATTGATTCTTTTTCTTAAATATCCATTGAATCCGCAAGATAACTTATGAACTTCACTTATAGTACTAAGTTGTTCAATTACTTTTTCTTCTAAAATAAACTTATTTAAAGTTTCATTGTTTTTTAGCATAAAGTTAACTTTCTTTACTCCCTGGATATTTAGATACTGCTGAAAGTTATCATAGAAAAATCTATTCATCTCCTCACCTCTACTTATGTTTACTTTTTTCTACTTTATTCATTTTCTTAAGTATCTCAGTCCTCTCCATTTCTAATTCCATTAACTTCTTTTTTCTCTTTTTAATCTTCTTTAACTCTTTAATTTCAGATTCCATATTCTCAAGCTTCTTATCATAATCATCTACATTCTTTAACTCTTCATTACCATCAATATAATCTGCGTTTTTTTGATCTTCATTTTTACTCATACAATCTCCTCCTTACAGATTATCTAAATTAAAATTTCTAAATTTATTTATAAAGTCTTGTCTTTCATCTCTGTCATCTGCATATAATTTTAGCTTTCTTATGAAGAAATCTTCTCCCCAAGGCTTTTCTTCCCAATAATATTGAATGCCTCGCTGCCAATAATCTTGAGGGAACTCCATAAAAGCCGCCATAATTTCAATATCTTCCTGTTCTAAGATATGGGCTTTCCTGTAAGCTCTTAATACAATTTTCATCCTCTCTTCATTCCATCTACCATACTTCATAGCTCTAATAAGTAAACTAGCCAAATCATGTAAATGAGTATCCAAAATACAATAATCAAAGTCTATAACATTAACTATATTATTCTCACAAATTAAAACATTGTGGTGAGCATAATCATGATGACAAAAGCCTCCTAGTTTTATTTCCTTGAGCATCTTATTTTCATAATTAGATTTACATAGATTTTCAACCGCCCTATTACACCTTGCAATTTCTTCTTCCATAAGGTTTAAATAATACATATCTACATCACTCTTATGAGATTTTTTCTCTATTTTATCTTTAAAGTCTAAGATTTCGCCTTTTCTGGTTCTAAATACTTCTACCCATTTAAACCACCCTATTCTAGGCTTCATATCTTCATTTATAAGCAGTCCTTCACTGGCTTTATGAAGCTCTCCTAGCTTCTCAGCTGCTACTGAAAGTTCAATTGGATTATCATAGAAACACTCTCGCCCATTAAGCCATAATGTCACATAGGCAAAAGCTTTATCAAATTGTATATAGTCTCTACCCATTATTGTTTTTATTATGTTTGGTACATATTGAAATCCATTATTATTTAAGTGATTTATAGCTCCTAATATAAATAAAAAATGTGGAAGTTCATACTTAACTACCTTTAGACAATATATGTGTTCATCTGTCTCTACCCTATAAACGTTCTTTATTTTTTCAATGGATGTTGCTGTAATATTATATTCTCGCTGCATCACGTCAATTATTTCTGTATTCTTCAAAAATACCTCCTCCTAAGCCTTCTATAGATAATATATGAAACTTCCAATAAATGTGTGTTTAGTTTTCAACTATTTGTAACACTTGTTTATTCCTTGATTAATATATAGTATATAGTCTTTAAAGGAGTTGAAATTATGAGGCTTGCCATAGATGGTAGGGGCATAAACTGGTATAACGGTAGCGGTATTGGAACATATACAGAAAACCTATTGAAAAACTTGCTTAACATAGATAAAGATAATTTTTACCAAATATATTGGTCTGGTGAAAACTATGAAATCTATGATAAGGAAAATACAAACTTAGTTATGTGCTCTAAAAAGTATCAAAGATTCTTTCAAGACGATTTCTTTCCAGAGAATCTAAAGAAAGAAAACATAGACTTATATCACATTCCACAAAATGGTGTGGGTTTAAATAATCAAATTCACTGTAAAAAAATAGTTACAATTCATGATTTAATTCCTTACCTTATGCCAGAAACAGTAGGCAGTGGATATTTACTTAAGTTTTTAAAAGAAATGCCTTATATCACAGAACTCTCTAACGGAATACTAACTGTTTCTGAATACTCTAAGGAAGATATACTACGATTTTTCCCTATGGACGAAAATAAAATTTTTGTGACTCCACTAGCTGCTGATAAGAAATATGTTCCCTTAGACAAAGAGAAATGCAAAGCTATAATAAAGGAAAAATATGAAATAGATAAACCTTTCATTTTATATGTTGGGGGCTTCAGTAAACGCAAAAATGTATATTCTCTTATAACGGCCTTTAGTAAACTCGTAAGGCACATGGATAAGGAATATAACTTAGTTATTGTAGGATCATACAGAGATGAATCACAAGAATTAGTAAAACTCGTAGATTCCCTTAATATGAATAGATATATAAAATTTACAGGCTTTGCACCAGACGAAGATTTGCCAATTTATTATAATGCCTGTGAATGCTTTGTATATCCATCCCTTTATGAAGGATTTGGGCTTCCACCCCTTGAAGCAATGAGCTGTGGAGCTCCTGTAATTTCTTCTGATACAACCTCAATTCCTGAAGTAGTTGGCCATAGTGGTATCTTAATCGATCCCTATAGTGATAGCTCATTACTTAATTCTATGGAGCTTATGCTTAGTAGTGAAACTCTCCGTAAAACACTTGGTAAACTTGCCCTTGAAAGAGCAAAACTTTTCTCGTGGGAAGAAACAGCAAAAAAAACTCTCGTGGCTTATAAAAAAGTATATGAAATGGTATTAGATGAATTATAATCTCTAGAAAGGCATAAAAAATGATGATAAATGAGTAATAAAAATTCGGCTTATAGAGGGACTCAGAAGTATACTATATTAGTATCGTAACTGCACATTATTTAATAAAAATAAGAGTAACTACCATAGGGTAACTACTCTTATTTTTATTATTTATGATGATTGTAATGCTCCTAAGAATTCTACTTATAATCTACCTAAAGTTTCACTTTAATTTTATTCTATAAGAATTCTTCTAATTCTTTTTCTTTCTTCATTTCATTGAGTAAATGCTTAATCTCTTGATCTTTACCCTTATCCATTACAAGGATAACATCCCCTGCGTCAACAATTACTAAATCTTTGATGCCAAAACCTATAATAAGATTTTTTTTACCAAATACAGCACAATTTTCACTCTGATTTAGGTATGCAGATCCAAGTATTTTATTTCCTTTTGACTCATTTAAAAATCTTGTGAGGGATGCAAAACTTCCAATATCATCCCACTGAAATTCACTTTTAATTACATATCCCTTTCTTGTCTTTTGCATTATACCAAAGTCAACGGATATGCCATCTATTATCTTATACTCTCTCTCTATAACTTCTTCTTCGTCCGGTTCCCCAACATGTTTATAAATTTCACTAACAGAGATATACATCTTCGGTAAATATTTTTGCATTTCTCTAAGAAACACATCTGCTCTCCATACGAACATCCCTGAATTCCATAGGTAAGTTCCCTTTAATAAAAAATCTTTAGCCACGTCTATGTTTGGCTTTTCTGTGAATCTTGCTACTCTATAGGTTTTCATGGAACTAACTACAGGATCACCCATTTCAATATATCCATAGCCCGTCTCCGGTCTACTTGGCTCAATCCCAATAGTTATCATCCCTCTTCTCTTTTCAGCAAGCTCTACTGCATTTCTCAGGGTATCTAAAAATTCCTTTTCTCCTTCTATATAATGATCTGATGGTAACACTACCATAATTGCATCTTTATCCCTTTTCAAAAGTTTAGCTGCTGCAAGACCTATACATGTAGCGGTTGCTTTATAGACGATAAGTATCTTTAGTGTAAAAAATAAGAGTTTTATCAAAAATTATTCCTCATTTTTAAACTTATAATAAATGGTAATCTGTTTTTCCTTCTTTTCTCCTATTTCTTCTACAATAATTTTATCAATGAGTGTTTCAATTAAATTTCTATCTATAAACTTCCCTTCCAAAAAGTTACTTAGCTCTGGTTTATACTTTAATAACAGTTCTCCATCATATTCATAATTATTTTTATATACCGATAATTGATTCTTCTTTTTTAACACTTCTTCTTGCTGCTGTTGTATATAACCTAACATATTATTAAAGTTTCCGTCTGTTAACGTGCCCTTTAGTCTATCCTCATAAATTTTTTTCAACCTCAAATCTAATAGTGATAATTCATTATTAACTTTAACTAACTCCTCTTTACTATTATCTTCTATATCTATATTGTTAAATTTATTATATACTGCTTCTTTATCTACTTTTTTATCTATAAATCTTTTTATATCACTACTCACTATTTCTATTACAGCCTCTTCTTTTACACTATGAGGAGAACATCTATTATTACCCTGTTGACTATTAACACATTTATATCCTTCATATTTTTTTCTATAAGTCATAGCTCCTCCACATTTCCCACACTTTAATACTGTGGAAAAAGGGTGTATTACTCCATTTCTATATCTATAATTATTTTCTTTTCTTTTTTTCATCATTTCTTGAGTTCTCTTAAAATCCTCTTTAGTAATTATTCCTTCAAACTCCCCACCACAAATCCAATTTTCTTCTGGCACAAGACTTATCTTATTGACCTTATAACTAACCTTTTTAGACCTGCCTTGAACCATATATCCTCCATATTTAGGATTCCTTAAAATACTCATTATGGTATTATTACTCCACAGCCCATACTTTGCTTTACCAAAATTATTAATTCTAGAAGATGGTGGTGGTATCCCTTTATTATTTAAATACGTACTTATTTTCCCCACACCCCATCCAGATAAATATCTTGAAAATATTTCTCTAACTATCTCTGTAGTTTCATCCCCTGCGGGAGTGAGTAATACAGTCTTTTGATTTTCTTTATGAATCACATAAAACTTATATCCATAAAGCACCTTACTTGCAATAGAGCTCCCACGCTCCATACGCGCTGTAAGGGCAGATCTGACTTTTCTACTGCAATCCTTGATAAACATTTCATTAATAATATTTTTAAAGGGAATTATATCATCAAACTCCTTCTCTGTATCCACATTATCAAGTACAGAAATAAATCTAATATTATTAACTTTAAAGTAATCTTCTAAATAATACCCAGCCAAAATGTAGTTTCTAGAAAATCTCGATAAATCTCTTGTAACTACCATATTAATTTTCCTATCTTCAATATCTTTTTTCATTCGTATAAATGAATCTCGATGAAAGTTACTACCCGACTTGCCTTGATCCTTATAAATGTC
>DAMAVY010000040.1:0-13183 GCA_032077725.1 Clostridium sp.
TGTAAAATACGCTTAGTAATTATTCTTCTCATGAGTGTAATTATTTTTTCCTTTTTTGATAACGTTTTCTTTAATATATCTTAATTATTATGGAAAACGTTTATATTTCAATAATAATTTTATAATATCATGTCATTATGTAACATAATATGTTTCCTATATTAGATCTTCCAATTTTTGTGTTTGTAACCAAATGAAATAATTATATAAAATTAATAAAAAAGTATTGCATGAATATAACTTGCTGTTGTATAATTATGCAATAGTAAAAAACGTAATAAACAAATTAACAATACAAGGGGGATATACTTATGAAAAAAGGAATATTAAAGAAATTTTTTGCAGTAACAATGGCTGGTGTAATGTCATTATCACTAATAGCTTGTGGAAAAAAAGAAGAAAATGAGGACTTGCTATCTCAGATAAAAAAAGAAGGTAAAATTACTGTAGGTATGAGTGTAGACTATGCCCCTTATGAATTCTTTGTAATGGAAAATGGGGAAAAGAAAATGGTTGGATTAGATTTAAGCCTAGTACAAGAAATTGCAAAGGATCTTGGAGTTGATTATGAAATTAAGGAAATGGAGTTTAGCACCATCTGTGATTCAGTAAGAAACAAAACCGTTGATTTAGGTGTTGCAGCGTTATCTGCAAGCGCAGAAAGAAAAGAAATTATAGATTTCTCTAAGGTATACTTTAAAGCAGACCAAGCTATATTAATTAATAAAAATAGTGCAGATACTATTAAAAGTCTAGATGATTTAAAAGGTAAAAAAGTTGGAGCTCAAAATGGTTCAATCCAGGCTACTATAGCAGGGGGAATCGAAAACGCAAAGTTAAAACTATTACCAGAAGTTCCAACACTAATTCAAGACTTAATGAATGGTAACTTAGATGCAGTTATAGTTGAGCTCCCAGTAGGGGATATGCAAGCTGCTGTCCATGAAGAATTAGCAGTTGCAGAAGAAAAAATACCAGACACAACACCTGATGGCGGATCCGCAGTGGCTCTTCCTAAAGGCGAAGAAGCACTACTTTCAGAAATTAATGCTACAATAGATAGATTAATTTCTGAAGGCAAAATAGATGAATTTTACAAAGCAGCTGTAGACTTAAGTAAAGAAGAAGTAACAGCAGAGTAATGTAGGAAAGTTATTTGAAACCTGGCTATATCTTAGCAATAAGTTTAAAACATAGTCAGTTTTCTTATTTGTCTTTCGGACTATAGACAAGGAGCAATCATGAGTAATTTAAGTTTTAAATTTTTAGAAAAATATTATCCAGTTTTTATGGAAGGTATTCGTTGGACATTGTTAGTATCAGCATTAGCAGTTATATGTGGAGTAATTTTAGGAACTATTCTTTGCTTTATGAAAAGATCAAAAAAATCTGTTCTAAATATACCATTACCAAAAGTTATAGCCTCTGTTTATATAGAATTTATAAGAGGAACACCATTATTATTACAAATATTCATAGTCTATTTTGGTTCAACTTCCTTTGGACTAAGGCTTACTCCACTGGTAGCATGTGTAATAGCCCTATCTCTTAACTCAGGTGCATATGTTGCAGAAATAATAAGAAGTGGAATAAATGCTATCGACATTGGTCAATTAGAAGCTGCAAGAAGCTTAGGAATGGGACAATCCATGGCAATGAGGCATATAATTCTACCTCAAGCTATTAAAAACATTTTACCTGCTATAGGTAATGAATTTGTTGCAGTAATTAAGGATTCCTCTATGGCATCAGCAATTGGAGTTACGGAAATAACCTATGGTTCAAAATTAGTGACAGGAGCTACCTACAGAAGCTTTGAGCCATTGATAGTAGCTGCAATATGCTACTTTATCATTACATTTACATTAGGAAGACTAATGGCATACCTTGAAAGGAGGTTTAAGGCAAGTGATTCACGTTAATAATTTAAGCAAAAGCTTTGGAGAAAATGAAGTTTTAAAAGGTATAAATGAACATATAAAAAAGGGGGAAGTTGTTGTAATTATAGGACCCTCAGGTTCAGGAAAATCTACATTTTTACGTTGTCTTAACCTACTTGAAGAACCCACTTCAGGAAAAATTATCTTTGAAGGTCATAGCATAACTGATAAGAAAGCCAATACAAATAAATTAAGACAAAAGATGGGAATGGTATTCCAACAATTTAACCTTTTTCCACATAAATCAGTGCTTGAAAATATAACCATAGCACCAATTAAAGTAAAGGGAATAAAAGAAAAGGATGCTAATAATAAAGCTATTCAACTATTAAAAATGGTAGGCTTAACAGAAAAAGCAAATACTTATCCTTCTTCCCTTTCTGGTGGGCAAAAGCAAAGAATAGCAATAGCAAGAGCCTTAGCTATGGAGCCAGATGTTATGCTATTTGATGAGCCTACTTCAGCTCTTGATCCGGAAATGGTTGGAGAAGTTTTAAGTGTTATGAAAGACCTAGCAAAAGATGGAATGACAATGGTTGTGGTAACCCACGAAATGGGTTTTGCAAAGGAAGTTGGAGATAGAATTTTATTCATGGACGAAGGAAAAATTTTAGAACAAGGAACTCCAGAAGAACTTTTTGGAAGTCCTAAAAACCCTAGAACTATTGACTTCTTATCAAAGATTTTATAAAGTTTAGAACAATAAAGTTTACACTTACTTATAGTGAAATGATCCCACTAAAGCTACCAGATTAAAAATAAAAATCTGTCTACTTTAATGGGATCATTTCACTTTTTTTATTTGTGTTTTTTTAAATTAGTTAAGATTTTCTTAATTATAGAATTATAACCTTTAATAAAAAAAATCTTTGTATTATACTAATTTGTATACATCTAGTTACAAAGGAGATTTATTATGAAAGATTTACCTATAAAAACAAAAACTGTTGAAAATATAGACATGACTGACATACATCATAATATAGAAGGTTTAACGTCTATTTCCTTAAAATATCGTTGTGCACTTCGTGAAATAGAAACAAAGTTCGCAGTACTAAATGATGAATATAAAAGTATTCATTCCTATAATCCAATTGAACATATGAAGTCTCGTCTTAAAACTCCCGAGAGCATTTTAGAAAAACTTCAAAGAAAAGGTTATGAACTATCTCTAGAATCTGCTGAGAAACTTACTGATATTGCTGGAATTAGAGTTGTTTGCTCTTTCATTAACGATGTCTATGAAATTGCAGCTTCAATTAGAGCTCAAGATGACATAACAATTATTAAAGAACGTGATTACATAAGAACTCCTAAAGTCAATGGCTACCGCAGTCTTCATCTAATTGTCTCTGTTCCAGTATTTTTCTCAAAGGAAGTTGAATATGTTCCTGTAGAAATTCAGTTTAGAACCGTTTCCATGGATACATGGGCAAGCCTAGAGCATAAGCTAAGATATAAATATAGTGGTGAAATGCCTAAAGATATTAGCGATATGCTCCTTGACTGTGCTCAGATTACGACCAAACTTGATGAGCAAATGCTTACTGCTCATAATAGACTTATGAATTAATTTCTTTAACATAAAAATAAGCTTTGCTTTAAACTAGTTTTGAAATTAGACTTATATTGTTTATGTTCATTACAATAATATTTAAGTCTAATTTCCAAATTTAGCCAAAACAAAGCCTAATAATAAATTTACTTATAAACTTATCTAATCAATCACTACGTGGAAGTACTCTCGTATCACTTAAGATGTTATCAATTTGATAATCATTAACATTAAGATTTATCCTTTTTGCCATAAGTTTTAATATAAGCTCTTCCTTTTCATCTTCGAAAATTCCAGATTCCCTGATATTTTCAATTAAATTTTCCAAATCATAAATGATGCAATCTCCTTGGTAAGCACCTAATTCTGTGCAAATATCCACGGTTGATTGAAGTGGATCTGTTGAATAATCCTCAAAGAGCATACTACGATCATCTGAAAGCTCTTCTACTTTTCCAACATAATAACCTGCTATAAAACGCCTAGCATCATCTTCTTCTGCAAATCCAGCAATGTCACCATTTGGTGTTACAACAACATAATTATGATAAGGTATCTGCATTTTCATAATCTGCCTCCTAATCTGTGTATTTTTATCTGTTTTTAAGTTGTCCAAAAGAAGGTGTTATTATACTTGCTAAAAATTTACACTAAAATTACTGTTACATAAGCCTCGTTATCTTCATAATTTCAAACTGTTATAATCTAGATAAATCTAGTACATAAAATAGTATCCCATATAAAATAAATAAACAACAAATAACTATATGATATGCAACATCAAACTTTATAACCTTATTTCTAAACTTATTATTACCCAATTTTTCTTTGGATTTTATAATTTTAACTCTCCATCCAATCTCAAATATACCTGCAATAACCGCAGGCACCGATAATAAATTTAATTTATATGCAAAAATATTACCTGAAATAATATTTTTGATATCCCTGGTAAAACCACAAAGAGGACAAGTTTTACCCAAAAATCTGTAGGAGATACATCCATAGGTAATTGGAAATATTTTGTTTACAAATCTTGATATGAAAGGTAAAAATATCATAGCTAATACTAAAATAATAATTATTATATTATAAGTACTATACTCTTTTATCACTTCATTATCTTCCACTTTTCACCCTCCTTGTGACAACATATAAAAAGATGCCTGAAAGGCATCTTTTACTCATTATAACAATATTCTTTACACTATAAAGTTGATGCTACTGATGCTAATCCTATAATAAATACTAACAATAGAATTGATAAGCATATTCCAACTATAGAGCAAATAACCCCAGGTTTAGCAAAGCCAGGAGCTTCACCAGTTTGTTTTTTATTTTTTAAATCAATAATTCCTAATACCAGTCCAACAACTCCTAATATTGTGGATAACCACCATAGACACCCCCAAGAAATTACAGCAAACACAATACTACAAATTCCTAGTACTAACGAAGCAATAGCCATTAAAAATCCCCCTTATAAATTTACTACTCTGTTAATTTTATTAGTTTTTTTCTAGATTATTACATTTTTATCAACTTATAAAAAAACAGTTAACATATATTAATTATATATATCTGAAAATTCTATGTTATACTTTTCTACTTTTGAGCATACTATTCCTTTCATATTAATATGACTCTCTTCATCTTCTTCTACAGTATCCAATACCCTTATAGGAAGAGAAAATTCAAATTTTGTTCCTTTTCCTAGTTTACTGGTAACTCCAATGCTACCGCCATGCATTTCTACTAAAGACTTTGACAATGCTAGTCCAATTCCACTTCCTTGATACCTTCTAGCTAGAACCTCATCTACTTGAATAAATCTACCAAATACTAAATCTAGTTTATCTTCTGGTATACCTTCTCCATTATCTTTAATTGATATGATAACATTATCTCCTTTAACCGCCAGAAAAACTTCAATCTTACCATTTTTTCCAGTATATTTAATTGCATTAGAAAGTAAATTTAACATTATCCTTTCAATTTTATCAGGATCACAGGCGATTATTTCATCTTCAACTTCTGTATCAAATATTAATTCAATGTCCTTTGCTTCTATATATTCCGCTACAGAAACAGTAATATCTTCCACAACACTAACAATATTATGATTTTCTAATTTGATCTCATAATATCCTGTTTCTATTTTAGTTATATCAATAAAATTATTAACAAGTCGTAATAATCTATAACAATTTTGTTTCATGGAAGTCATATATTTTTTTAAATTTACTCCTTCTTCTACATGAATATTATTTCTTTCAATATTTATATTTATCAATTGCATCGTCGCAAGAATTATATTAAGTGGAGTCTTAAATTCGTGAGATATATTGGATAGAAATTCACTTTTAGCTGTTTCTTGTCTAATTGCATCCTCGAAGCTTTTCTTCTTTTCCTCCAATTCTTGCTTTTCTGTTATATCTCTTCCCGTACATATGCTTGCATTTCTATCTGGACTATACCTAATGTTCCATTCAATCCACCGTAAATTTCCATTTTTGCATTTACATCTGTTTTTGAAGGAAATAATATTTTTTTCATTTTTTATACCTTTTACAATCTCATTGGTATCCTTTATATCTCCCTCATATACTATATCATTCCACCTCTTCGAAAACAGTTCTTCTTCCTTCCAACCTAAAGTCTTTTCCCATCCTTTATTAACTTTCTTATGCTTACCATCTTCATCGATTATAACCATTAAATCAATTGCTGTATTTAAAATTAAATCTATTTCTTGCTCTGTCTCCACACATTTATTTAATTCTACTTTGTTTTTTACTAGTAAATCAATTTGGTTACGTATTAACTTATTTAAATCATTGTTTTCAACCTTTAAAGTATCCAACTCATCATCCTTTAGAATAATAAAAAAAGATTTTTCACCTTTCCATAATTCAACGTTAATTTGTGCATAGCAATAACTTTTTTCTTTGTTTCTAGAATAAAGTACACATTGCACTATGTTCTCAGTACTCTTATCAATGCTTTCTGTAGTATTATTATTAAAACACCCATTCAAATCAATTATATTACTTATATGGGTATTTTCAATTTCTTCTTTTTTGTATTGGAGTTTTCCCAATAGACTTTTATTACAGAACTTGATAATCCCATTATCATTAATAACTAAAATACTTTCATTTAAACTATTAAGGACGCTTTCCATATAGTTTTCCCCCTTAAACTAATATTTCTGTAAAAATATTTATATTTTATTTATAGAAAAGAACATTTTCGTAATATTCTTTCATTTGTTATAATGATTTTAAACATATTTAGGTGCAATAATTATTTTTTTACATCCCCACCAATACATTATACATTTTTAGTTATAAAAATACAATATATGTTACATCATATATTTTTTTATTTCTTTTACATTATTATTCATCCATTAGCATAATGGATGTATTTAAAGATATAGAGACTTATTCTTCTATAATCTGGTTATATTAGCTCTTTTAGCATTAACACTTTTATCCGTATGAGTGTATTATGTAATTAAGACAGTGTTACTGATAAAGACGAGGTGAGAAAATGGAGTTGGAATTAAACTCAAAAGAACCTATATACATGCAGATAAAAAATTATATGAAAATGAAGCTTATTTCTGGGGAGCTAAAAGAGGGGGAGAGATTATTGTCCGTAAGAGATTATGCAGGGGAACTTAAAGTTAATCCAAACACAATATTGAGGGTTTATTCTGAACTTGAAAATGAAGGACTAATAAATACCCAAAGGGGAATTGGAAAGTTTGTAACTGAAGAAGAAGAAAATATTAAAAACTTAAGAAGTGACTATTCACTGGAATTATTAAAGGATTTTATTCATAAAAGTAAAAATATCGGGCTAACAAAAGAAGAAATTTTAAGAATGATTACAGATATGTATGAGGAGGAATAAAATTGAGTAATGACTTAATTAACAGTATAAACGAAGCTGAATTATCTACAAATATAGACGTAAAACCATCATCATACAATGTGCTAGAAATCAATAATCTAGTTAAAAACTTTGGTTCAAAGCATGTATTAAACGGTGTTAACTTTAATTTAGAAAAGGGCAAAGTCTTAGGCATCCTCGGCCCAAACGGTCAAGGTAAAACTACTCTTCTAAACATCATTTCTGGCCTTTATAAAGCTTCAGGTGGTGAAGTCAAAGTAGATGGAATTTTAGTAGGTAGTGAAACTAAAAAATTAGTTTCATATCTTCAAGAAAAAGAATATATCTACAAATGGATGAAAGTAAAAGATGCTATGAAATTCTATAGAGATTTCTTTATGGATTTTGATGAAGATAAATGTGATAAACTTCTTAAATTTATGAATATAGATATAACTATGAAGCTTAAATCACTTTCAAAAGGAATGCTTGAAAAAGTAGCTCTTAGCTTAACCCTAAGTAGAAATTGCAAGTTATATATTCTTGACGAACCTATATCTGGAGTAGATATTATTAGTAGAGATAAAATAATCAATGCTATTATAGATAATCTAGATAATAACGCCTCAATGATAATAACAACTCACTATGTTGGAGAACTTGAAAAGCTATTTGATCAAGTAATTTTCCTTGGTGAAGGGTCAATCATTGAAAGTGGTGATGCAGAAGATTTAAGAATAAAGTATGGAACATCCATAGATCAAATATATAGAAAAGTATTTGCAGAGTAGGTGATTTTATGAAAAACGTATCAAATATAAATCAATCCATTAATTTTAAAAATATTATAGGAGTAGCGAAATACTCCTTCAAAACATTAAGAATTATGTATTTAATTGAAGTAGTTCTATTAGTCCTCGCTCTTGGTTCAAGTACATTTATTTCAAGATTCACTATGGGATTAGATTTAATACCAACTATTTCAATACTTCTAACAATGAATTTTATATCTCATATAATAATTTTTTCAATGCAACTATCAAAAGAATATGGAAAACTTTTATTCTTAACTCCTGTTACGGGCATAGAATTTATAGCAGGTAACTTTTTAGAGCTTATTCTAGTTAATATATTCTCCATTATCTTAGTTAATATAAGTGCAATAGTAAATTCTGGAGGAGCTTCTAAAATTATTTCAATATGTTTTGGTATTTTTATAGGAACTATCACAGCATACCTAATTATAACAGCATTGATTGCTATACTTTCTACCTATATTAGAAGCACCGCTCTGTGTGTTTTAGCAGTTATTATTGCTAGCATGCTTTGCGATACAATTTATTCTTTTATTTCTAAGATAATATTGTATTTTCTACCTTACTTTTATTTAACTATAGGTAACTCTAACTCTATTGAGATAGATATATTCGAAGTTATTTTAGGATGTATTGCTTTAGTAATACTACAACTTGTTGCAGCAAATAAAATTGACAAAAAACTTGATATTATTTAAATATTTAATAGGGGTGTTTTTATGAAAAAGAAACTTTGTATAATAATTCCTTCCTTAATTCTTACTGCTACACTACTTGTAGGTTGTAATGTAAAATGGGGAATCAATTCAAGAAATAAAAATAATAACTTATTTAACTTCAATAATAATGATGAAAATAACGGCTCAATGTACTCTGAAGACATTAATGAAACCTTTCCAATGAATGATATTGATAAAGTTAACATCGAAATATGTGCTGCCGATATTACTATTAACTCAGTGGATGAATCAAACTTCTCTGTTGTTTGTACGGGATCTAGCTCCCTAGTAGATAAAACAACTGTTGAAGTAAAGAACGGTACTTTGAATGTTGTAGAACATGGTGTTAAGTCCAGTTTTAACTTTAATCTGGTAAATACATCTGTAAGTAGAAAGGTTATTATTAATATTCCTAAAGAATTTAATAAAGATCTAACTTTATCATTTGGTGCTGGGGATGTAAATATTAATGAAATAACAGCTAATGACCTGAACATTGAGGGTGGCGCTGGGGATTTGAATTTAAAAAATGTAGAATTTAAAGATTTACAATTAGGTCAAGGTGTTGGCGATATAGATGTATCTTTATCCAAGAAATCTGGAGATATGGATATTCAAGGAGGCGTTGGAAGTATAACTTTAAGACTCAGTGAAGTTGGTGGTAATTTAAAATATAACGGTGGCGTAGGCGAAGCTACCATTTATATACCTAATAATTCCCCAGTAAAAATAGAATCATCTTCTGGTGTTGGAAGCATGGATATAAATGCCAAAACCTCTGGAGAAGACACCTATATATTTGACTTAGAATTAGGTGTAGGAAGCGTAACTGTAAATTAAAAAACAAAATAGAAATTAATAGATAAAAACCCATGAATATAATTAAATAATATTATCAATTTAGCACAAAATATCTAAAGAAGATAATATTGAACTTATTTAAACCTTCTGCTTAAATAATGTCTTATGTTTATACTAAAAAAATTTTTAACAGGACTTAAGAAAGGAGCTTAATTATGAATAATCTAAAAGATGAAGTTAAAGAAAGTATGAGCAAACTAGGAGACGGAGTTAAGGAAAAAGTTACAGAAATGAAAATTAATTATAATGAGAAAATGGGTGACCTCCAAGATTTTGTTTCACAAAAAAAATCTGTTCAACATTTGAAATATCAAATGAAAAAGGGAGTTCGTGAAGAAGGGAAACTGGCGAAAAAACTTTATCATGAAGCAATGGATGGTGAAAAGGATATTGCAAGTGAGCTTAAAAGTGAAATGAAAAATGAATTTAAGAGTTAATGATTAGCATTAACAAGAATTCGCAAAAATTATTATTCTCTAAAAGATGCTATAAAAATTTTTGCATTAATTCAATTGAGTTACCAGTAGTCACGAAATATATACAAATTGGGCTGCACATAAGGAGGCCACTGAAAAACCTTAGTTTTTCAGTGGCAAATCTCCCCAAATGCAGTCTTTTTCTATACAGCAAGTTCTTATTTATTTAGAATATTTAATTCTTTTTCTAAAATTTGTCCTATATCATCTAGACATCCACCACAAACTGAACCTGCACCTGTAACTTCCATAATTTTATCTACAGTATGTGCTCCATCTTGAATTACCTTTTTAATAGTTACATAATCAATTTCTAAACACGAACACACTATCCTATTCTCTTCCATTTTTAAATCTCTCCTTTGTTTTATATTAATTCTCCTCTTTCAAAGGTATTATAGTCTTTCTACGAAATAAACTTCAATACCTTATGAAAGAACAATTACTTTAGATTTTGCGGATATTTTACTCTCTCCACACATCTTTAATAACATCATCAATTTTTTCTATAGCATCTTTAATTGCCTTTTCCTGTTCTTCTTCTGTTGTGCCAGTTCCATCCACTAATAGTTCCTCAAATCGTTTAATTCCTATAGCTTTCATTATATTTTCTACATAGTTAAGTCCCTTATTTAAAACTGGTCTTAACATCCAAGGAATAGCTGCCCCAGATGATTGTATATAAACCATTCCCCTTTCTTTATCATTAAGTAATCCTTCAACTTTATGTTCTGAAATATTTATAGTCTTCCCATCCATAACAACACAATCAATATATTCCTTTAAAGGAGCTGGAAAAGAAAGACTCCACATTGGTGCTGCTATAACATACATATCTGCTTCTTTGAATTGATCTGTAAGCTTCACAATTTTATGAACTTCTGACTGCTGCTTTTGATCTAACTTATTAAAATCTGCTTCATTAATCATACAATTTCTTTTCTCAAAGTACTCATATTCAAGTCTTGGTATATGACACTCATAGAGATCTAATTCTTCTAACTGAAAATCGCAATGCTTACCTAAAAACTTATTAACAAAGGCCCTTCCTACAATTTTACTTGCAGACAATTCTTCTGGTTTTGAGTTTACTGTAATATATAATAATTTTTTCATGGACACCACCTCTATTATTATTGGCTACCGTAAGATTTTCTTAGATTAATATTTCAAAAGAAATTGTGATCAACTGTACACTCTCATTTCAACACTAATCTAAAAACATAGCCATTAATAATAGTTTTTGCTTTCTAAATATAAATATGCAGACTTTTCACTTTTATCCCCAAGTATGCTTTTCAAGTTCTAAATGCTGATGATACCACTTATCCATTTTTAAGAGTTCCTCTGCCGTTCCAATATTTTTCACCATGCCTTCCTCAAGGATAATTACTTTATCACTGCTTAGCATTGAGGATAATCTATGGGATATAGACAAAATTGTTCTTGAAGCAGAAGCCTTCTGTAATACTGAAATAACCTTTTCTTCGGTGACTGAATCAAGATTTGCTGTTATTTCATCTAATAGTAAGATAGGTGGATTGGTAACTATGGCTCTAGCAATAGCGAGTAACTGCTTTTGTCCCTTAGAAAATAGGTTACCATGTTCTATAATTGTTTCATATCCATTATCTAGAGATACTACATAATCATGAAGTCCAACAAATTTCATAACCTCCTCCACTCTATCCTTAGAAATAATCGGATCTTGTAGTGTTATTTGATCTGCAATATTTCCTTTTATAAAGCTGAAGCTTTGATTTACATAGCCAAAAATCTTTCTTTTTTCACTATTAGGAATGCTATATACGTCTACCCCATTTATTGTTATAGAACCTTTACTTGGCTTAAGTAACCCCATAATTAACTTAAATAATGTTGACTTTCCTACTCCTGTTCTTCCTACAAATGTAACACTTTCAAAAGAATCTATGGTTAAAGAAACATTTTTTAATACGTTAATTTCACTCACATATCCAAAATAAACCTCATTAAAGTTTATTGAAACCATATTAGAATCAGTAATAATATCATTAACCTTTAATTCTTCGAATCTCCCTTCATCTTCTTCTTCCACATAAAAATCATTAACTCGCTTTATTCCAGAAATGGCCTTCTGTATAGATTGTAGTTCCATTCCAAGATTTTCTATTGGCGAAAACAAATTTGAAATCAAATCTATTGAAGCAGCAACCATACCAAGGGAAATTCCTATAAAGTTAAGCTTACTTGAAGATAATAATACTATTATTGAGATTACTACAGCACGTATAAGTTGTATAATTGGGGAATATACAGAATCATAATAATTTACTTTTTCTACAGTTTGAAAATTATCTAATAGATATTCTTTATACTTGTCCTCCATATACTTTTCCTTGCTATAAGCCTTAATCATTTTTACATTTTTTAAACTTTCAGAAATGTGATTATTTACTTTACCTTCTAACACACGATTTTCTATTTGTGCTTTTAACATTAATTTTTGAAACCTACGTGTAATGCCATAAATTATTGGTATTAATATTACAGTTACTATTCCCAGCTTAGAACTAAACATCCCAATAGATACAATAATCCCTAATATTTTAAAGCAATCTATTACCATGCTAATTATTCCACTAGTAAATAACAAATTAATAGTTTCTACATCATTAGTAAATCTAGATACTGTTACCCCTGAATCATTTTTAGAAAAATAAAGACTATTTATTTTTTCTAGTTTACACATCATCTCTTTACGTATTTCTTTAATTATTTTTTGCCCTAATATAACTAAAAGACCTTCCTTTATAAAATCAAATATGCCAATAAAAATTAAAACTGATAAATACACAATAGCAATGAATAGAAGCCCTTCCGTATTCTTGTTTACTAGATTTTTATAAATAATACCCTTAAATAGCTGAGGAGGTAT
>DAMAVY010000041.1:0-556 GCA_032077725.1 Clostridium sp.
TTTATCTGAATTAATTTTAATATTTTTATGTTTAAAAGCTTCTTTTATAGATTTATATATACTTACAGGAATCACAGAACCATCAAATCCAACGGTATCTCCTGAATTAAGTTCATCTTTTAAAAATTCAATATAAGTAGGAACATTTTTTTGACCCATTTTATATAGTTCAATCCCTGTACCAGCTAATTGTTTCTCTGCCTGTATGAAATATCTACCATCAGTCCAAAGAATTGCTCTATCCAGTGTTACGACTACAGTACCAGCAGAACCATTAAATCCTGAAATCCATGCTCTCGCCTTAAAGTATTCTGCTACATATTCGCTCTGATGTGAATCAAAACTAGGAATAATATAGGCTGTCATTTTATTGTCTTTCATAATACTTCTAAGACTTTCAATTCTCTCTTTAATATTCATAGTATCCCCTCCCAAATTTTCCGAAATCAACTAATATTATTATACTATTCTAAAAATTGATAATCAATTCCTTATGAAAAACTCTAACCAAATAAACTTATCTTGGTTAGAGTTCTTCACAATCTTATATTTAACT
>DAMAVY010000041.1:566-13064 GCA_032077725.1 Clostridium sp.
TTTAGTACAAAGAGCTTTTACTCTAGCTTTTGCAGGTTCTAAATCTCCATCTCTGTTGTCAATTGCATAATTAATTATGTCAGCAATTTCAACCATTTCTTCACTTCCAAAACCTCTTGTAGTAGTGGCTGGAGTACCAATTCTAATACCGCTAGTTACAAATGGACTTTGAGTTTCAAAAGGTACAGTATTTTTGTTTACTGTAATTCCAACTTCATCCAAAAGATGTTCAGCAACTTTTCCTGTAATATCTTTGCTTCTTAAATCTACAAGAATTAAGTGATTATCTGTACCACCAGATACTAAGTCAAAACCTCTTTCCATAAGAGCATTTGCAAGAGTTTTTGCATTTTCTAATACTTTTTGTTGGTATATTTTAAATTCCGGCTCCAAAGCTTCTTTAAAGCAAACTGCCTTAGCAGCAATTGTATGCATTAATGGACCACCCTGAATTCCTGGGAATATTGTCTTATCTACTATCTTTGCATATTTTTCTTTACAAAGAATTGCACCACCTCTAGGTCCTCTTAATGTTTTATGAGTTGTAGTTGTAACAAAGTCTGCATATGGAACTGGGCTTGGATGAACCTCAGCAGCTATAAGTCCTGCTATATGAGCCATATCAACCATCATATAAGCGCCTATTTCATCGCATATGTTTCTGATTTTTTCAAATTCTATTGTTCTTGGATATGCACTAGCACCTACAACTACCATTTTAGGCTTTTCTTCAATGGCAATTCTTTTTAATTCTTCATAATCAATATATCCACTTTCATTTACTCCATAAGAAATAAAATTATAAAGCTTTCCTGAAAAGTTTACAGGACTTCCATGAGTTAAGTGTCCACCATGGGATAAATTCATACCTAATACTTTGTCACCTGGTTCTAACACACTCATATAAACAGCCATGTTAGCTTGAGAACCGGAATGAGGTTGAACATTAGCGTGATCGGCGCCAAAAAGCTTACACATTCTATCCCTAGCAATATTTTCAGCAATATCTACACATTCACAGCCACCATAGTATCTTTTCCCTGGATACCCTTCAGCATATTTATTAGTAAGTGTAGATCCCATAGCTTCTCTCACCGCTTCACTTGTAAAGTTTTCTGAAGCAATAAGTTCAATTTTGTTTTCTTGTCTTGATGTTTCTAGACAAATAGCTTCATAAATTTCTGAATCAGTATTTTTCACATGTTCTAAATTCATTTGTACCCCTCCACTAATATAACAAATTATTTTTTTGTTGGAGCAATATGAATTGCTTCTCCAACTAGTCCATTTATTGCTTCAATAAAACTTTCTGATAGCGTCGGATGCGCATGAATAACATCTTTTATATCACTAATTTTAAGTTTTTTAGAGATTGCAAGAGTACACTCATGTATTAAATCTGAAGCATGTGGGCCCCAAATTTGAGCTCCAATCAAAATATCATCATTTTTATTTGAAGTCAATTCATTAGTTGATATTAATTTTACAAATCCTTCACCTTCACCTAAGGTTAACGCCTTACCATTAGCTCCAAACATAAATTTAGAAGTTCTATAGTTTAATCCTTTTGCCTTTGCTTCATCTTCCGTAATTCCCACACATGCTATTTCGGGGAAGATGAAGATGCAACTTGGAATTAGAATTTCCTCATTAATTAATTTATTCCCCATTATGTAGTTTACAGCATGTTCACCTTGATGAGATGCTGCATGTGCAAGCATTGTAATACCATTTACATCTCCAATAGCGTAGATACCTTTTATAGAAGTTTCATAGTTTGAATCAACTACAATACCTTTTCTATTAACTTCAATTCCTAAACGTTCTAAGTTTAATCCAGAGATTGTAGGCCTTCTTCCTGTGGACATAAGAACCTTCTCACTCTCATAAGATACTTTACCTTTTTTACCTTCAGCATGAAGAATAAATCCAGTCTCTATCTTTTCAATTTTCGTTATTTTAGTAGATGTATTAACAACTATTCCTTTCTTCTTAAGAGAAAGAAGCAGTCTTTTAGTAATATCACTGTCTACTTGAGCTAATATTCCAGGAAGAAATTCTACAACGGTTACTTTTGTACCCATAGCGTTAAAAATACAAGCAAGCTCCATACCTACAACGCCACCACCAACTACTGTTAGTGATTCTGGAATCTTTTCAAAATTCAGAATATCTTCACTAGTATAAATACCTTCAAGATTGGCACCGCTAATATTAGGTATAATAGGCTCAGATCCTGTAGCTATTATAACATTTTTACTAGTAATTTCATACTGATTACCGCTTGTTTCGTCGATTATTAGCGTATTTTTATCTTTAAATGCAGCTTGACCATTGATAACATCTACTCCATTTGCTTTTAGAAGTTGTGAAATACCAAAAACTAAATCATCGATAATCCTTTGCTTCCTTTTATGAATTTGTTCTACATTTACGTTATAGTCCTTTATGTTTATTCCAAATTCTTCTGAATTTTTCATAGTATTTATTACTTCAGCATTTTTGTAAAGAGCTTTTGTAGGAATACATCCTCTATTTAGGCATGTTCCTCCCAATTTATCTTTTTCTATTAAAGAGACCTTAGCTCCTAATTTTGCAGCACGAATTGCTGCTACATAACCACCAGGACCTCCACCTATAACTACAACATCATATTTCATATATTACACCCACTTTGTTTTATTTGTTTAAAGAACTCTTTTTCCAAGAAAGTACTGGAGTTCTTGCAGCTCTCACCTCATCTAATCTCTTAATTATAGTACTTTGAGGAGCTGTTTTTAAAAGTTCCGGGGTTTCCTCTGCTTCTTTAGCTATTTTTATCATTGCATCAATAAATTCATCCAATGTTTCCAAACTTTCTGTCTCAGTAGGTTCTATCATAATAGCCTCATGAACTATAAGAGGGAAATATATTGTTGGTGGATGATATCCATAATCCAGAAGCCTTTTAGCCACATCTAATGTAGAAATGTGATTACCCCCGTCTGGTACTCCGCCTAGAACAACTTCGTGTTTACATACTACATCTATTGGTAAAACATAGTATGGTCTCAATTTTTCTTTAATGTAATTAGCATTTAATACGGCACATTGACTTGCCATTTTAAGTCCACTATTCCCCATAGTTAATATGTAAGAATAAGCTTTTACCATTACTCCAAAATTACCGTAGAAATTTTTAACTTTTCCTATAGTATTGGGTTTGTCATAATTCAAATCATAGCAATCATCGGTTCTTTCAATTACTGGTACAGGCAAAAAAGGAACAAGATGTTTTTTTACTCCAACTGGGCCACTTCCAGGACCTCCACCACCATGAGGTGTAGCAAAAGTTTTATGAAGATTCAAATGTACTACGTCAAAGCCCATATCACCAGGTCTAGTAATTCCCATTATTGCATTCATGTTTGCTCCATCATAGTAAACAAGACCACCAGCTTCATGAATTAATCTAGAAATTTCTTTGATATTAATTTCAAATATACCTAATGTACTTGGATTAGTAAGCATTAATCCAGCAATTTCGTCGCTTAATACACTCTTAAGTGCTTCTAAATCGACTGCCCCGTGTTCAGTGGATTTAATGTCAACAATTTCAAATCCTGCACAAGCCGCACTAGCAGGATTTGTTCCATGTGCTGAATCAGGAACAATAATTTTCTTTCTTTTAAAATCTCCTCTATTTTCATGATAAGCTTTTATTAACATGAGTCCTGTAAGTTCACCATGAGCTCCTGCAGCAGGTTGAAGAGTTATTTCATCCATTCCTGTAATTTCTGCTAATTTTTCTGACAAATCATACATTATATGAAGAGCCCCTTGTACTGTTGAGGCAGGTTGATATGGATGAATATTTAAAAGTTTTGGATCTGCAGCCATATCTTCATTTATTTTAGGATTGTACTTCATAGTACATGAACCAAGAGGGTAAAATCCAGAATCTACTCCAAAGTTTTTAGTTGAAAGCGCAGTGTAATGTCTTACTACATCTACTTCACTAAGTTCTGGTAAATCCAGTTCTTCTCCCCTTAATGTTTCTTTAGGTAATAACTTCTCTATAGATACATCGGGGACATCTAAAGTAGGTAGGGAGTATGCTCTTCTACCGGATTTTGATATTTCTATCAATAATTTATTATAATCCTTCATATTATCCCTCCATTCCTTTTACTAAATTATCAATTTCATTTTTAGTTCTTTTCTCAGTAACACAAAGAAGTACTGAATTTTTAAGTTCTGGATATGATTTTTCAATTTCGTATCCACCAATAATTCCATTATTCATAAGGTTTTCATTAAGTTTGTTTACATTAGTATCACAAGTTAATGCAAATTCCATGAAAAATGGTTTGTTGAATAGAGGTTTATAATTACCAGACTTAGTTAATTCACTAAATGCATAATGAGCTTTTTTCATAGATTGTTCCGCAACTTCTTTTAAGCCTTCTTTTCCCATTGTAGCCATATATATTGCAGCTGTTAGAGCATTTAATCCTTGATTAGAGCAAATGTTAGAACTTGCTTTTTCTCTACGAATATGTTGCTCTCTAGCTTGAAGTGTTAAAACATATGCCCTTTTTCCATCAGCTTCTACAGTTTCTCCAACAAATCTTCCTGGCATTTTTCTCATAAGTTTAGTAGATGTAGCCATGAAGCCTAAGTAAGGCCCACCAAAGTTAAGAGGATTTCCAAGACTCTGACCTTCTCCAACAGCTATATCTGCACCAATCTCACCAGGGGATTTTAATAATGCAAGGGAAATAGGATCTACACTCATAATTAATAGTGATTTACTTTCATGAGAGATCTTTTCTACTTCTTCAAACTTTTCTACTATACCAAAGAAGTTAGGATTTTGAACTATTACTGCACCTACAGTCTTATCGACGGTGTTCTTTAATTCGTCTATATTAGTTTCTCCATCAACATACCCTATTTCAATAACATCAATATTTTTAAAATGGCAATAAGTTTTTAAAATTTGTCTAGTTTCAGGATTTACTGTTTTTGATATTACTATTTTATTTCTCCTAGTACTATCAACAGCCATTACAGCTGCCTCGGTTAAAGCTGTACCACCATCATACATAGAAGCATTTGAAACTTCCATACCAGTAATTTCTGCTATCATAGACTGATATTCAAATATACTTTGTAATGTACCCTGGCTAATTTCAGGTTGATACGGAGTATAAGCGGTGTAAAATTCAGATCTTGAAGTTATATGTTTTATAAGTGACGGAATATAGTGATCATAAGCTCCTGCACCTAGGAAACAAACTAGCTCTTCATTATTAGAATTCTCACTTAGAGTTTTTCTCATATGATTTGAAACTTCAAGCTCACTCATTGGATCATTAATATTTAAATCTCTATTTAGACGTAAATCTTCAGGTATATCTTTGAATAAATCTTCTATAGAATTAATTCCGATATCCTTACACATTTTCGCCTTATCGTCCTCTGTAAGAGGAATGTAAGGTAACATATTATGCCTCCTTTGCACAGTACGCTTCATAAGCTTCTGCTTTCATAAGCTTTTCAAGGTCTCCACTGTTAGAAAGTTCAACGCACAACATCCAATTTTCATAACAGTCTTCATTTATTAGTTCAGGACTATCCTCTAAGTTTTCATTGATTTCTATTACTGTTCCACTTACTGGCATATACATATCTGATGCTGCTTTTACAGACTCCACAGCTCCAAAAGTATCCCCAACAGATATTTCATCATCAATTTGTGGAAGTTCTACAAAAACTATGCTTCCTAATGCATTTTGTGCAAAGTCGGAAATTCCGATATAAGCTTTGTTTCCTTCAACTTTTACCCATTCATGATCCTGTGAATATAATAACTCGTTTAATATTTTCATAATAATTTCCTCCTAGTAATAAATTATTTATTTTTATATTTTTAATTATTTTTTATAGTTTTTATTTAAGAATTTCTTGCTTATTACTTTAGCCTTAACTTCTTTATTTCTTATTACTATATTAATTTCTGTATCGAGCTTACTATAGTCAGCATCTATAAGAGCTAGTCCTATATTTTTGTTTACAGTTGGTGCAGCATAACCAGTAGTTACAAATCCGATTAATTTACCATCTGCCATAACTTCATAACCATGTCTTGGTATTCCTCTATCAATCATTTCAAAACCTATAGTTTTTCTCTTAAGTCCTTCTGCTTTTTGATTCGCTAGAGCATCTTTACCAACAAAGTTTTGTTTATCTAGTTTTACACAAAAGCCAAGTCCTGCTTCTAGTGGTGTGACATCCTTTGAAAGTTCATTACCATAAAGAGGAAGAGCTGCTTCAAATCTTAAAGTATCTCTGCAACCTAGTCCTGCTGGTTTAATACCAAATTCTGCTCCAGCTTTTAGAATTGCATCCCATATTGCTACTACATCTTTATTTTTACAGTAGATTTCGAATCCATCTTCACCAGTATAACCAGTTCTAGAAACTAAACATTCCATTCCATTTACACTAACATCTAATTTAAAATTGTAAAACTTAATGTCATTTAAATCGATTACAGTGAGTTTTTGAAGAATTTCTTGTGCTTTAGGTCCTTGTAATGCTACTTGAGATACGGATTCAGAGATATTTTCAAGTTCAACATTGAAATTATTACTATTTTTAACCATCCAAGCATAATCTTTTTCTGTATTACTTGCATTAATAACTAGATAGAAAAAATTGTTGTTTATTTTGTAAACTAATAAATCATCTACAACGCCACCATCTTCATAGCACATTGTAGTATAAACGATCTCATTTTCTTTTAACATTGCAATGTCATTGGTAATTAAATTTTGTACAAACCCTATGGCTTCTTCACCTTTTACATTTACTTCTCCCATATGAGATACATCAAACAATCCAGCAGCATTTCTTACTACTTCATGTTCCTTTATTATGCCTTCGTATTGAACTGGCAACAAATAACCTGCAAAATCAATAATTTTACCACCTAGTTCATTATGACGATGGTATAGATCTGTTTTTTTTGAAATTTCCAAATTAACCCCTCCTTTTTAATATAAAAAAAGGATATAAAGGCATAACAAATAAATTGCCCTTATATCCTCTGTTTTTTTACCTGAAAGTTATAAGCTATTAAAATTAATAGCTATTTCTTCGTCGGTGAACTAAGTTCTTTCCAGAGTACCATCAATTAGCGATAACTTTGCCTGAAAGCTTCTTTACAAATCGACAATTTATAAATTTCTTCTTCGGCTTCTTAAGGATAATACAGATTCACTAAATAATTACCTAGTTTAGTTAAAAACCTTTCTTACCTTAAAGACATCTCGCGCTAATTTCATTTGGATACCTATTAAATTTTTATTTCTAAACTAATATTACATCAATCCAATGAAAAATCAAATGTATTTATTTGATTATATAAATAATAAATACATGGGAAGTTTATTATTTATATTTAAAATAATAGTATATTTTGATTTTGTTTATAATTATAATTCAGTTATGCTATATTTTTCAGAAAAGTAAGCGATTTTAGATAATTTTGCATATTATTTATATTTTTTTATGGAGGGCTAGATATGTTGCTAATAAGTACTACGGAGACAAACCCATATTATAATTTGGCAAAGGAAGAATATTTTCTTAAAAAATGTAAGGAAGATATTTTTATGATTTGGAGAAATGAACCTGCAATAATAGTTGGTAAAAATCAAAATACTATTTCCGAAATAAATGTTGATTATGTAAAAGAGCATTCTATTCCTGTGGTAAGGAGACTCACTGGTGGTGGAGCGGTATTTCATGATTTAGGGAATATAAACTATACCTTTATTTCTGTAAACGATAGCGAAAGTTTTACAAACTTTATTAAATTTTCTAAACCTATAATTGATTTTTTGAAAACTTTAAATATTACTGCTGAGTTTTCTGGAAGAAATGATATTACTATTGATGGTAAAAAAATTTCAGGAACAGCCCAATGTAACTATAAAAGTAAAGTAATGCATCATGGTACTTTGCTATTTTCATCTGTAATAAGAGATATATCTGATTCATTAAAAGTAAAACCTATAAAGCTTAAAGGCAAGGGAGTTAAATCTGTATCAAGTCGTGTAACTAATGTTAGCAATCATTTAGATAAAGATATGACAGTCCTTGAATTCAAAGATATGCTTTTTGATTTTGTAAGTTCTAATGATTCTACAAATAAAGTGTATAATTTAACAGAAATTGATATAGCAAGTATTAATGAATTAGTAAAAAATAAGTATATCACTTGGGAATGGAATTATGGTAAATCCCCTAATTATGAATTAACAAACTCTATAAAATATACAGGCGGAAACCTAGAATTCTATTTGAATGTTGATAAAGGAGTAATTAAAGACATTAGAATTTATGGTGATTTCTTTGGAAGATGTGACATAAGTGATATTGAAAAATCTTTAATTGGAATTAATCATAATGAAAATGTCATAAAACTCGCTCTTGAAAAATTTGAAATTCAAAATTTTTTTTCAGGTGCAACTATTGACGAACTTGTAAAGGGTATAATGGGTCAAGCATAAAGTAAGTAATTTTATGATATTCTTATCTAGTTAAACTTTCTAGATATTAGCGAAAATTTTTATCTCTTTGTCAGAATATTATTTATCATCATTAATTTATTCATTTATTAATATATTGTATAAATTATATTTATTGTTATATAATCTATATTATGAATAGTAATTATGGAGGAATGTTATGGAATTGCATATATTTTTAAAAGGGAAAAATGAAGCTGAAATTTTTAAAGGTGATAGAATTGATGTTTTAGATTTCGAAATGAATGGTGTTAAATACAAGCAAATCAGATATTTTAGGAATGGTATCAGCAAGAGCTCTTTAGTTGAATCTGACATTATTAATAAAATCATCGAAAAATAGGGTATGCGTTTTAAAAAGCGCATACCCTATTTTTTATGTATATGCATATTAATCAAGTGATATATTTTTTATAACTGTACCGTCTAATTTTTTAATATAAAAAGTGTTTTCTTCTAAAATCCCATAACTATGAGGATTATTTTCCTTTGGGTATGAAATTGATCCTGGATTAATTATATGAATACCTTGCACTATTTCTTCTGTTAATATATGAGTATGGCCATGTACTATTACATCCCCTACTTCAAGATTTGGCATGTTATTCTCATTAAAAATATGACCATGAGTTAAAAACAATCTTCTATCATTCCATAGTATTGTAGAGTAATCACCCATACAAGGAAATTGTAAAAGCATTTGATCGACTTCGGAATCACAGTTTCCCCGAACTGCAATGATTTTTTTGCTATATTTATTTAATAAGTCCGCAACTTCTTTAGGATTATACTCATCAGGTAATGGATTTCTTGGCCCATGGTATAGTACATCTCCAAGTATTACAAGGTATGTACCTTGCTCTTTCATGAAAATATCTATAGCTTGTTTAGTATATTTTAAAGATCCATGAATATCGGAAATAAAAACTAATTTCATACTAGCTCCTCCTATGTTATGTATTATATTTAAGTTATATTGTCTTACCCATTTATTTTGTTTACCTTTAATAATAAAAAGCAATGTATACATCTAACTATTTTCCAGAATAATTGCTTATAACTTTTCACTGCACATGAATTAAACCATATAAATTTTTAAATTAAAAAATTTATATGGTTTTGTATTTTAGTATTATCAATATAGATATTTAAATCATCCCTATTATTTTCTTTTATTAACCTTTTTACCAATTACATAACCTAGTAAAAGGCCTGTTCCTAATGCTAATACAGCTTTAACTTTTTCAAATTTAATTTCTATATCAGTCACAGGTTTAACATTATTTATTATTACTGTATCTTGATCTGTAGATTCAATATTTGGATATAAAAAAGCTCCAACTAAAGATAAATGATTAAATCTTTCTTCTGAAAAGTTTTTGGATAAATCTTGTAATGTTTTTAAAAAATATTCCTTAGTCCACTTATCATCTTCTTCAAGTTTTATATCATCATGAGCTTCAAATAGTCCAGCTATATTTTCTTTAGCATAGTTCAAAGCATTCAGTATTTTTTCTGAATTACCTGGTTCAAGTCTAATATATTCAGTTAATGCTTTTCTAACCTCAGGCACACTTTTTAATTTAACTGCTTCTTCGATTAAATTTAAACTTATTTCCATAACAAATCTCCTTTATATTAAATATTATTGAATTCTTATGCCACTATATAATACACATGTAAAATGAATATATAATTTACTATAATTAACTTCACTGCATATAATAATTATATAGGCTTTTAAGTTAAAATTCAACTTATACCTTAGCAATAATTTCAAGTAGAATAATATAATAATATCATTCTACTATAATTATTACAATAATTGTGTAATTTAATTCATTTAATGTATTAACTAAAGAAAAACTTAAAGTTATATTGTTTTTAAATTATTAAAAACTTTATTCTGACTTACCACAATAGATATGATATAATTACTATATAACTTTTTATTATATGTAAATGTTTAATATTGATTTATTGGAGGATGATAGATTTGAACGTTGCCTTTTTTCTAACTCCTAAAAGTGAAGTAATTTTTGAAAAAGTTGGCTCAACAATGAGAAGAGCTATGGAAAGAATGGAATATCATAGATATACTTCTATTCCACTAATAGATGACAAGGGTAAATATGTTGGAACATTAACTGAAGGAGATATTCTTTGGAAAATAAAAAACACTACTAAATTGAATTTAAAAGATACTGAAGATGTATTAATTAAAGAAATACCTAGGCATGTTAAAAATAAGCCAGTTTCAATTAATTCCGATATTGAAAGCTTAATCATTGCTGCTAAGTCACAAAACTTCGTTCCTGTGGTAGATGATTCAAACATTTTTATAGGAATTATAAAGAGAAGCGATATAATTTCATATTGTTACAAAAGAATCTTTGAAGAGGATGACATTAATAATTTTAGTGACTTTAAAAATATTTCTAAAATAAGTTAAATGTCATAAACAGAGTTCTTAGTATCAGTATTTTAGATACTTAGAACTCGTTGTCCTTTAGGGGAAATCGTTATCCAGGGACGTAGCCGCCCTTATCTCCCACTTTGATAGAAAAGCAGAGAGTCCAAATCTTTGATTTGGTGCAAATCGCTTTCACAGAGTGCGATGGGAGTATTAGGGCGGGTAGTCATCGGATAAAATAATATCTCCCTATGTATAATTAACTATTATATATAGAGAGATTTTCCTATATATAAAAATGGGGGTTTCTATATATATAAAGGGGTGGTTACTATTAATACACATATTAAAAACAAGAAAAATCAAAAAGAAAAATTTTCATTGTCTAAGATGTTTTTTGAAAAAATGTATATACTTCCCATTATAGTGTTTGTTATTATAATTTTTATTTATAATTATAATTCGCAATTTTCAAACAGAAAATTAGTCAAATATTTAGAAAATCTACCGACACAGTTTAGTGTTACTGATGCTATTCAAGCAAACCATGTAGTTAATTATGAAGGTGTGTTAACTAATATAGACTTATTTTATGACTTTGTAAAGGATTGCAAAAACGGAAAAGAATCTCAGCTTATTTATACAACATATAATGACCACAAGGAACTCACTATAAAAACTGCAATTTATAATAACGGTAAAATATACGTAAATACTATAACTAAAAGTAAGGATAATAATGAAAATTTAATTGAAAAATATAAATTTAATAACTATGAAATTATTGATAAAGAAAAAAAAATGTCCTTAATATTCAAAGATAAAGATAATGAATTTATATTTTTAGATTACAATAAAAAAACGGGAGAAGGCAATTAATGCTTTCTCTCGTTTTTTTCATAGCCTACTATTATTTAATTGCAATTATAATATTTTGAAACTTTAGGAACATTGTTATAAAGGCTAGTAATTTAACAAAAATAGCCTTTGTATTAGAAGTATTTATCAATTATTTTTTCAGCAACTCTTTTATTTAGCGAAGCAGAATTTAAGAGCGTACATACAATTAATAATAATTCCCTATAGTCTTTATCTTCCGCCTCAACCTCACTATCATACATAGATGTAATATCATCTGCTATTTTTGAAAGAAATACCTTTTCTTCATCTAATTGCTTTTGTTTAGTCTCAAGATATTTTTCATAAACATCAACCATATCAAAATCATTATTATTTTTTGTTAAAGCTTCCACCATAGGATTAAATAATCTTTTTATGTCACCTATTGAAAGAACTTGTTTTAAATCATAGGTAAGAATCATTAAAAGCATATGCTCTTTAGAATATTTCTTATTTTTATTAGGGAAAAGTAGTTTATCTTTAGAATAGTTATTTATCATAGTTTTAGTTAGAATTTTATCTGTTGGATTTCTTTTAGAGGTTTCTAAATTGCTTTCAAATAACTGGATTACTTGATCCATATATAAATCAATATCAGGTATTTTA
>DAMAVY010000042.1:0-12897 GCA_032077725.1 Clostridium sp.
TGAAGCCTGCCAGCCCTCCTCTTTAATTTTAGCCATACACATATCATGTGCTTTTTGTTCATAAATTTCTCCATTGTCCTCATTTCCATAAATCCAACAGGTACCTACATCCCCAGAATTAACATCAGTATACATATAGCCAGCGGGAACCTTGGTACTTTCAGGGAAAAACATACCAATCCAGTATTCAAACTCATCTTCACATCTCATGAAACCCACATATGCATTTTCATTTTCAGATAAGCTCCCCAACTCTTCTAAGGTTTCAAAATAACCTTTTTCAAACCATTCACTCCACTTGTTACCGAAACTTCCTTCTGTACCTCTATCACTGTCTGTATACCGTTTTCCTATTAATCGAAGGGATGGAAAGCTCTCCTTATAAACCTTAATTATTTCTACCATTTTTGCATTACCTCCTATTTTTCAACTTACTTCAATTTCTCTCATAAATATTTGATACCACTGTGTCATAAAACCCTGTTTTACTATAAAGATTAGCAGCCTTATTATTAATTTCTGTACTTAAATATATTTTTTTTACACTTTTTTTCTCCGAATCATTAATAACATAATTTATCAGTGACTCTCCTATTCCCTTATTTCTGTAATTCTCATGAACAACAATATACTCTAATCTTGAAAAATCCACATCTTTTAAATATGCCCATACAACTAAACCAATGATTTTTTCATTACCCTCCAAAATACATCCAACATTATATCCATTTCTTAATAATTCATCATAATTTTCTCTATTTCCATTCCAATTAAAGGTTGTATCTAAAATATTAAAAATATCATCACATTCTGAAACTTTATCCTTACTAAATTCATTAACTTCCCACTTAACTTCTTTTATTGTATTATCTAAGTCATAGCACATTTCTCTACAAGTATTTTTATATTTCCATCCAATATCTTTGTAGCATTTATTTAATATTTTATTACTCTCAGTACATACACCCTTTAAATCTACAAAGTGGTATTTCTTACTTTCTAAAATTAAATTTATAATATTCTTAACATTTTCTTCATTAAAATATTCTTTTATCACTATGGGACCTATAAAATATCCTTCACTTTCTCCCTCAGTATATAACCACCCTCCAATAGCTATTGGCTTCTCTTCATCATATATTACACATATACTATTATTTAAAGTATTATCATAAAGTTCTACTTCTGCTATTAACTCTCCTAAATCATCACATCTCGGATAACCTATTCCTAACTCACAATTCTCATTTGAACATTTCAATAATTCATCAATAAATTTACGATTATCCTCTGCATTATATTTAATAATAAATTTCTTCACAATTAAACCTCCTCAAATTATTAAAGCGCTAATCTTTAAAATCAGAACCTCAGAGCATAAATACACTAACCTGCACTTCTAAGTGTAATAAATCAAATACATATTTTCATAATTTTATTATATAATATAAATATTGTAAAATAAAGCTGATATTTTTACTATTCTTTTCGCAAATTAATCTATTATCTAATTGGGAGAGGTTTCTTTGTATAAGGATTTATTTAAAAAATATATTTTTCACTGTTTCCATCACAGAATCATCCTTAAAAAACATGGGATATTTTTTCCCATAGTTACCCCATATAAGGCATGGATATTTTGTAAAGTAAAAACTGCTAAAGAGTATTTCACTGGCTGTAAGCTTTAATAATATTTCCAGTAGTTCTGAGTCAAGGCGAAGAAAAATGTCCTCTGATGTTAACTGAAGGTTCTCTATGACCATAATTTCTTTTTCGTCTAAAGCCAATTTTACTCTATCTTTTTCCTCCTGATCTAATGTTCCATAATAGAAGTCTGCATAAGAATTTTCAAAGCCATTTTCTTTATATATCTGTCTAATTACATTATTTACATATTCTTCGGTGCCTTCTAGGATTAAATTTGGGTATTTATTAAAACCCTCCTGGATATTCTTTATGTATATAACATTTGCCTCTTTTAATTCTTCTAAAGTTATTTTAATTTTCATGGCTACTCTCACCCTTCTTTTATAATATTGTTCCTATTCCTTTGTTCTTTCCTTATACTATTTCTATTAATTATACCCTTTAATACTTAGCTACTAAAATTATACTCTAACATTAACTGATAAAGAAATTAGAGAAGATGTTGATTATGTGCTAGAACATTACAGGTAGCATATTGGTTATAAACTGATAATTTTGTGACTCTTATAATACATATTTAACCAGGATAGCTTATGGAACCAAAGAAGAGTTTTAATAAAACCAATTTTAATAAAGCTCAATATAGAGATTATATTTTAATGATATTGTTGTAAACAGTGGTTAATTGAAAATAAATAATAATAATTTTTACAACATTAGAAATGTTTATTTTTTACATAAGTAGTATAATGGTGGGGGAAGGTGTTGATAGTTTTGAATAAATCAAAGAATCTTAAGGGTTTATTATTTATAATAATTTATGCTAGTCTAGGAATTGCATTGTATTTTTTTATGTTTCTAAATTTATATTTAATTAATAATATGTTTATCCTTTTATTCAAAGATATCATAAAGAATAAAGAATATATATTAATTTTAGCTTTTCTTCCTACAATATTTATTACAGAAGTAGTTTTTAGGATGATATTTAAAAAAATAAATAATCGTATGATAAATATTACACGTATACACTTACCATATATTATAACTTTAATTACATTTGTATTATGCTATTTTCTTTTTAATTAATAAATCGCCGCTCTTATCTAGGGGCATAGCCAAGGATAGTGTCAATTGTAACATTAGTTATTTTATATATTTTTTATAATAAAATTCCTTAATTTATTTTCTTATAAATAATCTTATCCTCTATTACTTATATTGTATTATTATAAATTTTATGGTATATTGTGTTCAAAGCTTAATAATAAATTTTAGGCGAAGGGAGTGATCTTTTTTTATGCAAAAGTTATATGAGGTGGTTTTAAAATAATTGCATATAGGTTCAAAAGGGTTTTTTAGAGTACCTATCATACTCTTTATTTGTTGTGCCTTTTGAACAACTTTGATTTAACCTTTCAGCCTTAATGATTTGTATTTAAATGCACGGTACGGGTTAGCGTGTATTTTTTATACCCAAAAATTAGGTCTACCGCAGTAGGTTAATCTTGCTGTGGTATTTTTATATACTTTTTTAAGCTCATATTTTTGACCCAATATTAGTTTAATTAATGTTAATTTATTTAAACCTTCATAGTAACTTTATTCCAAAACAAAAATTAGGCTTTAAAATTTTAGTAGGCTAAGACTTACTTACATCAAAAAGGAGATTTTATGAGTTTAGAAAAACTAGGATGGAATAAATATTTCGAAGAATCTTTTCAACCCTATTTAGAAAAAGGCTTTTGTGCCGCAAGAGTTATAACTCAGCATAAAGGCAACTATATTGTGGGTTCAGAAAAGGGAAATTTCAACGGTAAATTATGTGGAAAATTTATGCATAACGCAGACATAAAAAAAGATTACCCTGCAGTTGGTGATTGGACTTCTATTAAAATCATTAATGATACTGAAGCTATTATATATGCTATATTGCCACGAAAAAGTTATTTTGCTCGAAAACTTGCTATATCCGGTGGTAGAAAAATGAAAAACGGAGTACTAGTTGGAGGAAACATAGAAGAACAAATTATATGTTCAAATATTGATATTGCATTTATTGTTAGTGGTCTTGATGATGATTTTAATATAGGTCGAATTGAAAGATACATTACTCTAGTTCGTAGTAGTGGAGTTACTCCAGTTATACTATTAAACAAATGTGACCTTTGTAATAACACACCTGATTATATAAAAAAAATAGCTGCTATTGCTAATAATATTGAAGTTTACTCTATAAGTGTGTTAAATGAAATCAATATGAACATCTTTGATAAGTTTTTACATTGTGGAAACACAATAGCATTTCTTGGATCTTCAGGGGTAGGCAAATCTTCTATTATTAATTTTCTTTTTAATGATGAAATACAAAAGACAAATGCTATAAGTAGTGCTAATGGAAAAGGTAGACATACTACCACCAGTGGCCAGCTTCTAGAGCATAGCTTCGGATGTACAGTTATTGATACTCCTGGCCTGAAAGAACTACAGTTATGGGCTGACGAAGAGATACTTTCAGAAACCTTTAAGGATGTCGCCTCCTTAGCAGAAGAATGTAGATATAGGGATTGTAAGCACGAAAAAGAAGTTGGCTGTGCAATTAAATCAGCTATTGAAGATGGAAGCTTAAGTATGGAAAGATTCAATAGCTATAAGAGCCAATTAAAGGAATTAAAAAGTCTAAAGGATATGAAGAAATCCTATTACAATAACAGAATTAATAAGAATAATAAAAATAATGTGAAAAGAAGGTATAAGGAATGTTAAAATTAAAATATTTATTTAATAATAAAGATTTAGCCCATATGATACTTAGCAATTGGGAAAATGATAATAAAGATTCCGATAAATTAAATTTTTATAGAATTTCCTCCAATGCAGTCTATTGGTGTCAGAATAATGGTAATACATTTTTCCTTAGATTTGTACCAGCTGAGGAAAAATCCAAGGATAGCATTCTTGCAGAACTTGATTTCTTAAGATATTTAAGAAATAACGGCTATCCTGCAGTAGAAACTATATTATCTAAAGCTGGCAAGGAGCTTGAAGTAGCAAATACCCCCTTTGGAACTTACTATGCTGTTGCATTTAAAAAGGTACCTGGCACGCAAATAAGTGGAATGCCCTTAACTGAAGATATTATTTGGGGCCTGGGTAAAGCTTTAGGAAAATTGCATAAGCTAAGCAGTGAATATATTCCATTAAATAATAAGCGTAATGGCTGGAGAGAAATACTGGACTGGATGGAAGATGAATTATCAGCTTTCCCAGATGAAACCGCTGCAAAAGGTGAAATATCTATACTTAGAGATTATTTCTTAAAATTACCAGCTACCAAGGAGAACTTTGGACTCATTCATTATGACTTCGAGCTCGACAACGTATTTTATGATGAAATTACCCATACTTATAACCCTATAGATTTTGATGATTCCATGTATCATTGGTATGGAGCAGATATTGAGCAATCCTTAGACAGCATAAAAGAGGAGATTCCAGAAGCAGAAGTAGAAAATGCAGTAAAGGAGTTTATTAAAGGTTATCGCTCAGAGTATGATATATCCGATGAAATGCTAAGTTTATTACCCGTTTTCAGGAAATTTTCTAAATTATATGGATATGTTCGTGTAATTCGTTCTGTAGAGGAAAAATGGGACAATGAACCAGACTGGATGATAGAACTGAGAATTAAATTGAAGAATTTATTAAATGATAGAAAAGATTCCTTTATGAAGCCTCTTTAATAAATAGCCCCCGGTTTGATCACCGAGGGCTAATTCTTTTTAGCAGATTATGTCTTAACTAACATGACTAATACTTTAAGCAATACTCCATTCACAATTAATTCAAAGTAACCCTTCATTATAATCTGCATCAATGCTCCCATTCATTTTATCCATTAGCTCTTTTACAATTGCAAGTCCTAGTCCTGTGCTATCACGTTTCTCATTTCGAGATTTGTCATCCTTATAAAATTTATCAAAAATTAATTTTGCTTTGGCTTCATTTAAATTTTTTGCCTGGTTAATTATTGTTAATAGTAACTTGTCATTGTTTCTTTTTAAATTTATTTCTACTTCCCCTGTAGAGTGTTTAACTAGGTTTATCATCAAATTTTCTAGGACTCTCTTTACTGATGAGATCTCACCTATAATCATAATATTTTCATTACAAATATTTATTTTAGGCTCGATAGAATTCTCTTCAAATTCATCATAAAATGAAGTCATAACATCACAAAATACTTCTTTAATATTTACAGCTTCCAGTTTTAATTCATAATCCGGTGATTCAATTACGGAAAGCATAAAGAAATCATTTAATAATTTCTGTAAGTCATTTCCCCTTTTCTCTACTATATCTAAATATTCATGTTTTTTATCCTCAAGTAACCCTGGCTTTCTAAGCATTTGTACATAGCCTAAAATAGAGGTTAAAGGTGTTCTTAGGTCATGGGATATATCTGCTATTATCTCCTTTAATTTGTTCTTACTCCTCACTTCTTTCAATTGAAGTTCTGTAGATATATCCATATTCTTATTTAAACTTTCACATAGGAGCTCTATATCTTTATCTCCTAATGATATATCTATTTTTTTTCTAGTTTCAAGGGAATTATAATTTTCTAACTTGCTTTTTATACTTCTTATTTCCCTCTTAATTAAAAATAAATAGGCAAATAAAAACATATTCATACAACTTAATAAAATAATTATATATATCATCTTTATTCACCTACCTTCATATATTATTTAATTTCTTTTTTTTATTATTTAATCTCTTGACTATTAAATATTAAGGAACCTAGTATAGTATTAATTAACATGAATATTATTGAAATCACAGCACAAGTTCCAAATGAACTAGTGATTTTAGGGTCTCCACATATATTCATGAGCATAAATAATGGTAATTTCCTTCCTAGAACATCAAGTACATTATAGAATATGGCGGGTAATAAAAGAGACAATATACCAATAGTAACTATAACAGCTTTATTTTTTATAGCTGTTGCTAAAAGCATATAAAAACTCACCATTTCACTTAGTATTAAAAGTATCATTGCCATATCCTTAATAATTATAATTATTTCCTCTCTGGAAATTGGTACCCCAACATTATATGATCCAAGGAATACGCCCATAGATATAAGTATAGATAAAACAGTGATAAATATAACTGCTAATAATATAGAAATCATATCTGCCAAGTATATCTTATATCTATTATGACCATATGCTACCATATTTCTTATTTCTCCATTATTGTATCTTGTGATTATAAAATCTCCTACAATATATAGCATTGTGATTATTATAAAAAGCATTAAACTTAAGGCTGATCTAAAAAACATCATATAATCTCCATGACCTACCATACCACCACTGATAAATCCAAAACAAGTCTCTTCATAATTTATCCGTATAAGACCTGTTATTTTATCTGTACCACCATTGCAAATCACAAATAATATAGAAATAAGCACTATTATTATTGAGTTTCTATATACTTTACTTTTTTTAAAGCTAAACAAATCAGCTTTTATTAAATTAAGCATACCTTCCACCTCCTACTAAATTCATATAATATTCCTCTAAATCGTCACCTACAACAACAATTTGTTTGATCATTATACCTTCCTCAGTAAGAGCTTTTGAAACTTCCTCCGGCTTATCTATATAGTCATATAGCTTTATTGTGCCCTCAGGTAATACCTTGTAATTATTGGTATTTAGAACATTTTCTAATACCCATGTAGACTTTTCTGTGTTTGTTACTTTTATTTCTATTGCTTTTTTGCTTTTTTCTTCTAACTCTTTATGGCTTATTTCTTCAATAAGTTCTCCATTATTTATTATTCCAAAAACAGATGCAATTTGATCTAGCTCACTTAATACATGACTTGAAATAAGTATGGTAGTTCCTTTTTCTTTATTAAGTTTTTTAAATAATTCTCTCATCTGGACTATGGCCATTGGATCTAGACCATTAATAGGTTCATCCAAAATTAAAAATTCCGGATCTCCAAGAAGAGCAATAGCTATTCCTAATCTTTGCTTCATCCCTAAGGAAAAATTTTTAACTTTTTTATTCTCTACATCATTAAGCCCAACTAACTTTAATTTTTCTTCAATAGGTTCTTTTCCTGGTATTCCCCTTTGCAATCTAATAAGTTCCATATTTTCACCAGCTGTCATATTAGAATTAAAACCTGGTTTTTCAATTAGGGTACCAATTCTTTTTCTTTCATTCATTATTAGCGTTGGATCATCCTTGCCAAATAGTTCAATACTTCCTTCTGAAATATTAATTAGTCCCGCAATTGCCCTAAAAAGAGTGGTCTTACCAGATCCATTTCTACCTATGAAACCATATATATCACCCTTTTTTACATTCATATTAACCCCATTTAATACATGCTGGCCGTTATAATGTTTGCTTAACTTATTAGTTCTTAACACATAATTAATCATTATTTATCCCCTTTCCCTATGGCTTAACTGTATTCTATATTTTAATTTCTAAATAACCATAAAGAAATTCTTAAGAAAGTATTAATTAATATCAAACTTATATCCAATCCCCCATACCGTCTTAATGTATTCGTGCTCAGCACCTGCTTTATGCAATTTACTCTTAAGATTGCTTATATGAACTGTAATAGTGTTATCATCACAAATATAATCTTCTCCCCATACACTTTTAAATAAATTTGCCTTTGAAAACACTTTTCTAGGATGACTAATAAGTAATTCCAAAATACTAAATTCTCTCACAGTTAAGCTAACATTATTTCCATTTACAGTAACTTCTCTTCTATCTTTATATAAAGAAATTTCTTTGTAGACTCGGATGCAAGTATCTTCATTATACTTAGAACTTTCAACATACCTTCTTATATTTACTTCTATTCGAGCTAACACCTCATCGATATCGAAGGGTTTAGTAATAAAATCATCAGCTCCAGCTCTAAGTAATGCTGATTTTATTCCTTCTTCCTCTTTAGCTGATATTATCAGTACCGGCATCTTATGGTTTTCTCTTATGCAGCCTAAGACTTCTTCTCCACTTTTCCCTGGTATCATTAAATCTAATAAAACTATTTCATACTCATCTTGCTTTATATACATCAAAGCTTCTGTTCCCGAATATGCTGATTCTACCTTGTAGCCTTCATTTAGTAGCATTTCCCTTAATAAATTGTTTATATCTCCATCATCTTCAACTATTAAAATCTTTATATCCTTCTTCATAACTAATACCCAACTTGTCCATATTTTTTACTGAACATTTCCGCTAGTGAATTATCCTCAATTTCAAATATCTTCTGGGACTTAAAACCATTATTTAATAATATTTTTTTTGATGCTATATTCTTAGGCTCTATTATTGCAGTAACTTCCTTAATACTCTTTGTTTCTTTAGCCACAGCTAATAATTTCTTTGCAATTTCACTTCCATATCCCTTTCCCCAATACTCAGGTAGCAATAAATACTCAAGTTCAGCCTCAGTAAGATCTTCATTTATTTCTAGTCCACCTAACCCCATAAAATTATTTGTAGACTTTTCAAAAACCTTAAAGCTTCCAAAATCTTTATGTATTTCATTATTGTCTAACACTCGTTTGTAGGTTTTTATTGCTTCTTCTAAGGTGAACACTCTTCCATAATTCATTAACATTATTTTTTCATTGAATACCAAAGTTGAATAATACTTAAAGTCACCTTGAGAAATAAATTTTTTAAAATATATTCTACTTGCCATTTTCATTTTACCTACCTCATATATAAAACTTTTAAATTCTAGTTCAAATATGTTTTTAAAATATATGTGAATTCATAATATACCTAATTATACCATTATCTTAGTTATGTAGTAAAAAGTTCTTTAGATCTTCAACTGTCTCAATTACATATTCAGCTCCAGCTAATTTTAATTCATTTTCCTTTGCATATCCAAATTCAACACCGATAGAATCAATTCCATTTGTTTTTGCACCTATTATATCGTGCTCTCTGTCACCAACCATAATTGCCCTTGTTGTTTTTTCTTCTGTTATATTTAATTTTTCAAAAACAGCTTGTATTACTTCTGCTTTATTGCTCCTTGTCTCATCAAGTTCACTACCAACAACCACATCAAAATATTTCTTAAGGTCATATTTATCCAATATTCTGGTTGCAAAGACTTCTGGTTTAGATGTTGCAACTGCGAGAACTTTGTTTTTATCTTTCAATTGCTGAAGCATTTCAGGTATTCCCTCGTAAACCCTATTTTCAAACAACCCAGTAGTACTAAATCTTTCATGATATTTTTTTATAGCTACTATAGCTTTATCTTCGCCAAACCCATAGTATTCCATAAATGAAGCTTTTAGCGGTGGTCCTATAAAGCAAATTAACTTGTCTAAATCAGGTTCATCAATTTTAAAATGATTTAATGCATATTGGACAGATTTAGTTATTCCTATTTTAGAGTCTGTTAGTGTTCCATCTAAATCAAATAAAATATAATCATACATATTTTCTATCTCCCTTGCATATTTAAAAAATTTCACTCTTTTTTTTATTACAATTATGCGCATTGCACCTTTTATTTTAACACACTATAAATAATAATATCCCAATCAATATTCATATATTTAAAGGGATACAATATATATATTACTATAGGATAACCCCCTTACCATTAATAATGGAAAATTATATGTTTTTAGTGTATAATCTTACTATATAAACCATATAGTGTAGCATATTAAACATGACTATAATATAACTATATTGTAAAGAAGGCGATTGTTATGAATAAAACTTGTGAAATCAGCGTTGATATAATAGAAAAAGATTTAAGATATCTAGAACTTCTTTCTCATAATTTTCCAACTATTTCAGATGCTTGCACTGAAATAATAAATTTAGAAGCAATATTAAATCTACCTAAAGGCACAGAACATTTCCTTACAGATCTACACGGAGAATATGAAGCTTTCCAGCATGTTCTTAAGAATGCTTCTGGTGTGATAAAAAGAAAAGTAAATGATATTTTTGGTAATACACTTCGCGAATCTGAAAAGAAAGCATTATGTACTCTTATATATTACCCTGAGCAATATATAGATATTGCTCTTAATAAAGAGGATGATACAGATGATTGGTATAAAATTACCCTTAATCAATTAATACTGGTATGTAGAAATGTTTCTTCAAAATATACTCGTTCTAAGGTTAGAAAATCTCTACCTCATGACTTCTCATATATTATAGAAGAACTTCTTCATGAATCTGAATCTAGACCTAATAAGCAAGATTATTTTAATGGAATATTAAATACTATAATTTCAATAGGTAGAGCTAAAGATTTTATAATTGCAATCTGCAATGTTATTCAAAGGCTTACAATTGATACCCTTCATATTGTTGGAGATATTTATGATAGAGGTCCAGGAGCACACATTATCATGGATACTCTTTGCAACTATCATTCTTTTGACATTCAATGGGGAAATCATGATATTCTGTGGATGGGTGCTGCTGCAGGAAATGATAGCTGTATTTGTAATGTAGTAAGAATTTCAACTAGGTATGCCAACCTGGAAACTCTAGAAGATGGTTACGGAATAAATCTACTTCCACTAGCTAGGTTTGCCATGGATGTATACTCCGATGATCCATGTAAATCTTTTAAGCCAAAGGTTAACGATAATTATTATAAAGAAAATGACCTAAAGCTAATGGGACAAATGCATAAAGCAATTTCTATTATTCAATTTAAACTTGAGGGAGAAATAATAAAAAGGCATCCTGAATATAAGATGAATAATAGAAGATTTTTAGATATGATAAATTATGAAAAAGGAACTGTGGTAGTAGACGGCTCTGAGTATCCTCTTAATGATACTAATTTCCCTACTATAGATATAAATGATCCTTATAAGTTAAGTGACGAAGAAAAAGAATTAATGGATAGACTACACTCTTCTTTCTTAAATAGTGAAAAACTTGAAAAGCATATTAGATGTCTTTATTCTAAAGGTAGCCTTTACTTAAAGAGCAATTCTAATCTTTTATATCATGCTTCTATTCCTCTAGAAGAAGATGGCAAGTTTAAGAAAGTTAAGCTTGGAAGTCGTGAATATATGGGAAAAGAATATCTAGATAAGGTTGATAGAATTGCTAGAAAAGCATACTTTAGTGACGGATGCAATAAAACTACTAATTATGCCTGTGATTATATATGGTATTTATGGTGTGGTCCCGATTCGCCTCTATTTGGAAAGGATAAAATGGCAACTTTCGAGAGGTACTTTATTGATAATAAGGAAACCCACAAGGAAATTAAATGCCCTTACTTCCTTCTAAGAGATAATGAGGAAGTTTGTAATAATATTTTGAAGGAATTTGGTCTTTCTCCTGAAAACTCACACATTATTAATGGTCACATACCAGTTAAGACTATTAAAGGAGAAAATCCTATTAAAGCTAAGGGAAAACTTCTAGTTATTGATGGTGGCTTTTCAAAAGCTTATCAACCTGAAACCGGAATTGCTGGTTATACTTTAATCTATAATTCCTATGGTCTTCAATTAGTTCAACATGAACCTTTTGAGTCTACGCAAATGGCTATTGATGAGGGTAAAGATATTATATCCACTACTTTCATTCTAGAAACTACCGCTAAAAGAATGAGGGTTAGAGACACTGATATCGGTAAAGAGCTTATTAAACAAATTCATTACCTTCAAATGCTACTCACAGCTTATAGAGCAGGTATGATTAAGGAAAGAAAGTAATTTAAGGCTAGTAGGATTTTTATGTCCTACTAGCCTTGGCTTTTGCGTTTATATTATCCTTGTCTTCCTTCTATAGCAGATAATAAAACTGAAGCAGCTATTGCTACTCTTCTATCAAGTTTCTTTGCTGTATCAAAAGTAAAATCAAGATCTGTTTTATGGACAAAGGGATTAAATTTTTGTCTAAACTCAAAAATCTTTTCTTCTTGTAATGTTCCTATGAAAGTTTGAGGAACTAAACTTGTTAATATTCTTCTTACTAGTGCCAATGTCATGTTATCTTCTTTAATATTTGCAACTTCAGCATCATTACTGTCTAGTATTAACCATTCATCTTTTAATACGGATTTTAATCCTTTTCTTCTTAAAGCTCCTATTTTCTCATGAGTTTCGCTATCATAAATATCATATATTGCAGAAAAATCTATAACATTTCTAGCTTGGATTGAAAGGACTTCCT